>JBOGNC010000001.1:0-60729 GCA_050747045.1 Candidatus Acidiferrales bacterium
GTTTAGGCTCCCACGGATTTCCGGCATCGACCTAAGCAATGACCCACAGCTTTTTTGGAAGGACGATATATAATCCAGCCGAATGGCGGACGATCCTTTTCTGAATTCTATTCAACATCAAGACCCGCAGCCGCGCAGCCGATGGGACACGGTTGCACTGATTGTAGCTGCGCTTGCCGCCGTTTTCTCGGCGGTAACCCAAGCTCAATCGCATCCCGTATATGCAATCGCGTTTCTAATTCTAGTCGCGATTCTGGTCGCATTTTTATGTTATCGGCCGCTTTCGGCATGGATCGCTACGAACAAATCGTCTGCACTTCGGAACGGAGTGGCGCGAAGAGCGTGGCCCGAAGTCTTGCGTTTTGACAAACGCTTTGCAGAATTTATTAACAACAATGATTCGCGCAATCTGCGAACGATCATCAATGATCTTGGCGGACGGAACGATCAAGAACTTCTCAAGGTCTGTCCGCCTGACTACGTCAACACCTTTTATCCGATGTTTTCGAGTCGGCATGTGCTATTGAAGCATATCGAAGAGCCGGATTTTCGCATCGCAGTGAATGAGCTGATTGCAGTGGTCGCCTCGTATAACGCGGAGTATGTCTTGAAACCAATGGAACGACTCAAAGAAAGTCCTCGGTTCACGCAGCTTGCTCCAAATGATAGGAAATATCGCGAGGCTGCAATCGAAGATTTCCGCGAAAGGTGGGTGCGGTTCTTAGACGACCTCACCGAATTCCTGGCAGCGCGTAACAATGAATTCGGATATGAACAATATCACGAAGCGATTCCTGCTTTTTTCGAGCGCCCGAAGAAGCTTTCCTTGTAAATTGAAATCGTGCGCGACTTCCACACATGACTGAAACTGATTGGGACGGAAAATACGCTGCGGACGATGAGTGGGCTTCCAGGATGGAATGGCATCGGGCAATCGCGTGGAACAGCCTCTCGGCGTGCTGGCAATTGAATCATCCTCAGAATAGAATTCGGTTGCTTCCGACAGCTTTAGTGACGCAGGAGTAAAACCTGAATGGCGCGAGGAAAAGGCAAGAACGGCGCGAACGGACACTCGAAGAAGCGACCGATTGAGCGGTATGAGCACAAGGACAAGAAGCGCATCAACAATCCGCCAGTCGGTTTGGTCACGCCGGAGACCGATCCTCCCCTGCCAACGCACAAAATCTACGACTACATTGAGCCTGTCCCAGCGGTAAAACCCGGCAAGAATTTGGATTACGATCCTCATCTCGATCCGCAGCTTGTCTGGGCCGGGAAGAAAGAACACGCCTCGTTTGAAGTGCCCACCGTTTCGCTGCATGTCCACGAAACGATTGACCCGCGCACCATTATCGAAGCCGTTCGCAAGCGCAACGGCAACGGCTTGCGTAATTCGGAACAACGGAAAAAGCGTTCTGCGGCATCAAGCTCCAGTCGGACCAAGCTGTCGACCGCATGCAGCCAAACAAACTTCTCACGTGCCATTTGCTCCCTCCGATCTCTCCTTTTAGCAGTACTTCAGCCCTTGTTTGCTCTGGTTTGGTGCTGCTCCTGCCGTTTCTGGTCACTGACACTGGCGTGCCACGCGGCAGGCTTCCGCTTGCAAACTCTCGCGCCAATCGCGAACACTTCTCTCGTCACTCGCGTTGCTATTCGCTCCAGGCCGGACCAAGAACGGCTCCGCAGGTAGTTCTCTTCGTGTCGGATTTGTTCCTCGCATTCGGGTGAAGGAAACAAATTCCGACACGAAGGAGAGAACTTAAATGAATATCGAGCAGAGCAAACATACCATCAGCGGGCAGCAGCCGAATACGGTCCTGCAAGGCGATTGCGTCGAAGTTATGCGGCAGTTCCGCAGTTGCAGCGTCGATTTCGTATTCACCGATCCGCCGTATCTCGCGCACTATCGCTCCCGCGACGGTCGCACAGTCGCCAACGACAGCGATGGAGCGTGGTTAAAGCCCGCGTTCACCGAAATCTTTCGCGTGTTGCGCCGCGACTCGTTCTGCGTCAGTTTCTACGGTTGGCACCAGGCGGACAAATTCATCGCCGCGTGGCGCGAGGCAGGCCTCCGGCTGGCAGGGCACTTGACGTTCACGAAACGGTATCCGTCAGCCGAGCGCTTTCTGCAGTATCAGCACGAGAATGCGTATTTGCTCGCGAAGGGCAATCCGCCGCAGCCGACGCAACGGATTCCCGACGTGATCGAATGGAGGTATTCCGGTAACAAACTGCATCCGACGCAGAAACCACTCTGCGTTCTCATGCCGCTGATTCAGTGCTTCTCGTGCCCCGGCGATTTGGTGCTCGATCCGTTCTGCGGCTCCGGCTCGACGCTGCTAGCCGCAAGACTGCAAGGCCGCCGGTTCGTCGGCATCGACCTCGATGCTGCATATTGCGACATTTCCCGTGACCGGCTCCAACCTCAAGCCGCGTGATAGAATCCGCTCATGGAACCAGCGAGGACAACGCTTGCCGATTGTTAGAGGGCGGTTTTTACCCGAAATAGAAAGTACGGGTAGGCTAAAGAAATGCCTTGATGTTCTCCTCTGGGGCAACGATTGGACCAGACAGAACTTGATCGACCTGGACGAGGTCGAAGTTCTGCGCGACTACCTGCGGAGTATCCGCCCGAGCTTCTGCGGGATTCGATTATTTGTGCCCACCGCCCATGCTGGCTCGGTCGAACTGCTTGAGAGGTTAAGCATTAAATTCGTATCAGTCTTAATGAACGAGGTGTCGAAACATGATCGAAAGCCTCGTCCTGTTTTCTCTATGTTGCCGAGTTTATAGTTGTCGCGAAATCTGTCGGGAATCTCGATGGCTTTTCGGCCAAAGTAATAAAGTTGAAACTGTTGTATTGGACTCGAATCGCTTGTGGATTCCCAAACCGTGGTCACGGTTCGCGGTCAGTTATATAAGAAGCCCGCTGGGAAAAAAAAGAAACCGGACGCTTCGGTTCCCCTGAAGCTGCTGATTCTGGAAGTGCAGAAGAAGGAATAGAGCCGGAAACCCTTGGATTCGGAGGCGGTCTCCGATGCGATCATCGCGTGTAAGGCTACGGACCTGCTTGAGAGAGTCAAAAAGATCTCGCCGCTGCCCGGGCGCAAGCATTTCTCTCCAGATGCACGGTCCAGGCGTCGCACAGTGCGGCGCACAAATCGACCATCCTGTCTGTCAATGCCGACCGTGTCGCACAGGGGCCGCACGTCGCTCAACAGCGGCCGCCTGTCTGGCGGTCTTCCTCAACAGGTCAGTGCCGCTCAGCGATACGAGAGCCGTAGCATCGCCTCCGCCAATCGGGCACCCTCCACCTTGACTGTGGATCCGATAACCTCGATTCGAGACAACTCGTCTGCGGTCAGCGAGATGCTGGTCGCACCCAGATTTTCCTTGACCCGATCCAGGCGGCGCGTGCCGAAGATCGGCACGATCCAAGGTTTTCGCGCTAGCAGCCATGCCAAGGCAACTTGCGCAGGCGTAGCGCCTTTCTCGGCTGCGACACGCCGCAGTAGATCCACGATGGTGCCATTGGCCTCACGGGCCTCAACCGTAAAGCGTGGCGAATTGGCGCGGAAGTCCTTGGGGTCGATGGGCGTACTAGTGTCGATCTTGCCGGTGAGAAAACCGGCGCCCAGCGGGCTCCAAGGCACAAACCCGATTCCGAGCTCTTCGCACAACGGCAGGACTTCAGGCTCGGGATCGCGCGTCCACAGCGAATACTCGTTCTGGATGGCGGCAACGGGCTGGACTGCGTTGGCGCGCCGGATCGTGTCGGCTCCGGCCTCGGACAAGCCAAAGTGCTTGACCTTGCCTTGGGCAATTAGGTCCTTGACCGCGCCGGCGACGTCTTCGATAGCCACCTCTGGGTCGACCCGGTGCTGATACAGCAGATCGATGCAGTCGATGTTCAGCCGCTTCAACATGCCCTCGGTGGCTAGCTTGATGTGGTCCGGACGGCTGTTTAGCCCTCCCCGTCGCTCACCGGTCTCCAGATCGACATCCCAGCCGAACTTGGTCGCGATCACAACCTGGTCGCGGAAGGGGGCCACAGCTTCACCGACGAGCTGCTCGTTGGTGAATGGGCCGTAGACTTCGGCCGTGTCGAAGAAGGTCACGCCCAAGTCGTGAGCCCCCCGAATAACCCGAATGGCTTCATCACGGTCCGGCGACGCGCCGTAGGTCGAAGCGAAGCTCATCGTGCCAAAACCGATTTCCGAGACTTCGAGCGTGCCAAGTTTTCGTGTCTTCATAGTCAACTCCTGAAATTGAAATCGGATCTTTTCCGGCGCAGCTCTCGCGGCCGGAACTCTTGATATCAGTTGAGATCAGCAATGCAACCCCCAACACATCAGATCATAGCCGACCAGGAACTGGCAAATGCCGTCCAGACTGCGTTCGCTTGTGACGCAGATGTCCTCGTCATCACAAACTCGCATTGGGTGCCATACGCTGAAGAACTTGACGATTTGGGATTATTTCTTAGCGATACAAGTTTCCTAAAGTGCTACTGCGAGACTTTCGTCCGAGGACATGACGTTCCGTGGGCGTTTGCGTCCAAGCTTTGGAACCAGCCATGGAATGGCTTCTATCACATGACTGAACAACGAACACTCGGCGCGGGCATGGTTTCCTTTACGAGGCCCAGAAGAAAAAAGTGAATGCCGAGGCACAAGAAACAGGTCGGTCACTCGTTCACAACCGTCTGCCAAATATCTGCTTTACCCGTGACCGGCTACTGTTTTATGGGATACAGAAGATGGCCGCGCGGCGCGCCAAGTGGAAACGGCAGGAATTCGCCTTCGAGATACGCTACTACCTAAATTTTTACTACCCCCTTATCTACGGTGGGTTTGACCACATCGCTCTGCTTGTGAGTCAGTCCCTCCAACTCGGACTAGCTGAGAAGAACGTTGGTGCGACTTACCAGAGTTTCCTTGACGCACTGAAAGCGAAGAGTGCCGTATTTTATTGCATGCGCTTTTTGCCGACACCAAACAGGTCGAATTTATCAAACGCATCGCGTACTTGAGGCACTATGCGTCGCATCGCGGGTCGCTTGCACCCGGGAAATTACTTGAGAAGCCGGACAAGGAGCCAACCGACGATGAAGTAGACGCAATGATCGCACAAGCGGGAATGGATGACTTGGTGATGTACGTGCCGGAGGGGGAATTGCGAGAGAGTTTTCGGCAGTCCGTCCGATATAACTTCAGGATGCAATACTCCGAAAAAGAGGGAAAGCCGGTTGAGGGCGTCGTGCCTATTGTGATCGACGGCAAGCCCGGCTTCATCCTCCCCGCCAACGACACAGAATGGAACTTTCACAAGTTTCTGCTTTTTATGAATCGCGTTTTGGCCGAACTGAAGAAGTGTCTGTAGCATGAGCACCAAGACGTGCCCTCTAGTACCACGGTAGTACTAAAGTACTATAGAATCAATAACATGCGTCGCAACCATACCGCTCCTCGCCGCATCTACATTTGCAACAGCTTCGCGGCGGCCAAAGGTTGGGGGTCCAATGGACCCGAGGCGAGAAGCGAAACCCAGTCCCCGGTTCTTGCTGAACTCGGTTGACCTCTTGGGCAGAGAGATCGATCCAGCCGTATTGTGCGTTGCCCAAGAAATCGCTCGTCGTGCAGTGTCACACGGCGAGAAGCTTCTCCGCGATCCGGCCCTGGCAATCAGTCTCTTCGAAGAGGCTGCCGCGACAATTTCAAAAACCCTCAAAGAAAAGGAGGCATCCGGCAAACCTGGAATCCGGGACATGCGTGGCTACCTCTTCCGCGCATATTTGCGAAGAATCAGCGTCGAAAGAAAGGCCAACGTTGCGCTTGACGATGCAACCGAGGAGGAGTGGCAGGAGCACGCACGGCAAACCGACGACAGTGATATCGAGCGTCAAATTCTGGTGAAGGAATTGCTGGAAACCTGTGATACATTGACGCGAGAAATTCTGTATCGGAAGTTGGAAGGCTGTACCGGGAAAGAAATCGCGAAGTTCTGCGGTATTCCGGTGAATGCCGCCAATTTGCGATTCAGCAAGGCTCTTCGGCGTCTCCAAAGGGCAGTTCGGGCGAGAGGACGTTAAGCTGAGGAGGTTCCTGGGACCTTGCCGCTGGCAAGCAAAAGGCGAAAGAAGGCTGGGCGAAAATCCCCGACCGAGAAAGCTCTCCTTGGATATCTGAAGCAGCACCTCTCGAACGATTTCCCCAACCCCACACGAGTCGGATGCCCTCCCCTCGAAGCACTCGAACGCAACGCGAAAGACCCTATCCACGCGGACGAATCTGTTAGCAAGCACGTCGCGCACTGCTCGCCTTGCTATCGCGTCTACAGCCGCCTGCTACGTCGAGAACTTGCCCGCATTCGTCAGCAAGCGCCTCAGAACCACTCCAACCGGGGCACCCACAAGAAAATTAAGAAAGTTGCGAAATAGTTGGACAGATTCTGCCGAAAAAACCCCTCTATATAAATGAAGGGAGTTTTCGCCGAATTCTCCCGCACGCCTGGTGGGGCCGTCCCACTTCGGTAAACCGCCCGGCGCAGTAGCGAGCCGCTCGAAGATCCCGAGCCGGACGCGAAAGCAGAAACCCTCTGAACGGAGCGTGTGCTCCAAGTGCGCCTTGAGTCGGATCAAGGCCGAACCACACCTGCAGAGCGGCCCTCCTTTCGCATCCGTGCCCCGGCCCTGCCAGACGCGGGCGCGGCGAGAACTCCCTCGGCCTTAACAAAAGGAAATCAAGCGAAGGAGACGAACAGACATGAAAACACTTTGGCGCAGGGTATCCCGGCTTACGTACACGCCCCGGACGCTCGCGGTGGTCGCAGTGGGTCTGCTTCTCGCGGCACCCGCATTTGCTCAAGCGGGCAATTCTCCGTGGGAAAACGCAGTCAACGTTCTTGAGACTGCTTTCACCAGCACCATCGCACGAGGCCTGTCGCTCGTCGCGATTGTTGTGGCGGGCTTGACGTTCGCCTTTGGCGAAGGCGGATCGAAACGCATTCTCGCTGGCGTGCTGTTTGGCGTCGGAATGGCAATCGCGGCGGTGAACTTCCTCGCATGGCTCTTTCCGGGCTCCTGAGCCACCGCACAACGTGGAGGCAAAGCTCATGGCCGAGGCAAGGCGAATCAACATGGTTCATCGCTCGCTCTCACGGCCCCTCACGATTTTAGGAGCCGAGCGGAAGCTGTTCTTCTTCGCGATGTGCGTAGGCGCGGGAACCTTCAATCTGCTCGGCAGTTTGCTCGGCGGGCTGCTGATGTTCTTTCTGCTCTACTTCGTCGCGCGCTGGGCGACACAGACCGACCCGCAGATTCTCCGATTCCTGCTTACCGCAACGAAACTTCGCAACCAATACGATCCGGCAAAATTCAGCCCGGTATCGATACGCAGGATCACCAATGCTTAAACTCCGGCGGATTTTCAAGAACTACCAGGAGACCGGCGCATTCAACGAGCAGGTAAATCTGTATGGGTTCATCGATTCCCATGTTTTCCTCACCAAGTCCGGGGAACTCGGCGTCATTCTCGAAGTGCGCGGAGTTGACTATGAGTGTCTGGATGACGCTTCCATTGACGGCCTCACAAAGCGGCTCGAATCCGCGCTGAAGCTGTTTGACGAAAACTACCGCATCTATCAGTACCTCTTCAAACGAAACAACGAAGCCATCCCCTACAAACTGTATGGCAATCCCGTCGTAGACACAGCCATCAAAAACCGCATCGCGTACCTGGCTGGCAAGGCCGACACCCTCTTCTCCCTTTCGGTTTATTACGTGATCCTCTTCGAGGGTTCACGCCCGAAGCGCAAGATCGCAAGCGCGCTCGCGAAATTTCCCGAGCAGCCAGCGAAGGCGCTCGGCGAGCTCTGGACCTACTTCTCCATCAAAAAACAGGTTGTCTTTCTCGACCAGGAGATCTCGAAGGCTCAATCCACGCTGCTTCAGAAGGCCGAGAGTTTCATCCTGCAGGTCAGCGATTTCCTAACGGCCCGGCTCATGGACAAGCAGGAAGCCTTCCGAATTCTGAAAAAGACGCTCAACTTCGCGCCGGAAAAGCTCGACTTGGCGAAGCTCAAATACGACACCTTCCTCGACTATTATCTATGCGAGTCACATCTCGAATGCCACCGAGGACATCTCCGTCTTGACGATTATTACGTCAAGGTTCTCACTCTCAAGGAGCCATCGGCGCAGAGTTTCCCCCTCATTTTCAAACGCCTGCTGGAAGTCCAGGCGAACTATTACGTCGTCACGGAATGGAAGAGGGAAGACTCGGGTAAAACTCGGCGGATCATCCAGGCCAAGCGCCGCCACTTCCACAACACCAAGCGTTCGTTTTTCAGCCAGGTCAATCTGAACGATGCTGCTCCGCAGGATGTTCTTCTCGACGATTCGAAAGAGTCACAAGTCCGCGAACTCGGCGAGGGCATCAAGGAGATCGAGCTTCACGGGAATTACTTCGGGCAGTTCTCAGTCACCGTCGTCATCTACGATCTCGACCCCGCCAGAGTGGACCGGGCATGCGCGGAATTCTACAAAGTCTTCAGCGTTCACGACGCGCAGCTTTACGAAGAGAAATACAACCTTTTGAACGCATTCCTCGCAGCGGTTCCCGGCAACCACGTCTTCAATCTTCGCTACCTCTATCTGCTCAACACCAACTACGCCGACTTTTCGTTTCTCTTTACCCTCCACTGTGGCGAACCTAGGAACCGCCATCTCCGGCAGGAATATCTCGCTGTTCTTGAGACGAACCATCACACGCCGTACTTCCTGAACCTACATTATCGGGATGTCGCGCACACGATGATTCTGGGTCGGACCGGCGCGGGCAAATCATTCCTGCTGAACTTTCTGATCACGAACCTCCAGAAGTACGCGCCGCATACGTTCATCTTCGATCTCGGCGGGAGTTTTGAAAGCCTCACGCATCTTTTCGGCGGCTCCTACGTTCGTGTCGGCCTCGAATCCGACGACTTCAAAATCAACCCATTCTCGCTGCCGCCTACGAAGGAGAACCTCGACTTCCTCGCGCTCTTTGTGAAGGTTTTGCTTCAAGGCTCCAGGACGCCAGAGGTTGATCCCGCGACGGAGCGCGATCTCTACCACCAGATCGAGAATCTCTACGCCGTTGATCCTGCGTTGCGCACGCTTGGCGTGCTGGCGAACACCCTCGGCCATGACCTGTCGGAGCGCCTCGCGCGATGGACTCGCGGCGGGCAGTTCGGCTTTCTCTTCGACAACTCGGAAGACACCATCTCGTTCTCGCAATTCCAGTGTTTCGACTTTCAGGGGATGAGCCAGTACCCGGAAATCCTCGAACCTCTGTTGTTCTATATCCTCCACCGGGCCAACGCGGTCATTGCCGACCGCCCAATCACGCAAGTCTTCAAAGCGTTTTTCATCGATGAGGCATGGGTGTTCCTGAAGAACCCCAGCATCCAGCGGTACGTTGTCGAAGCCCTTAAGACCTGGCGGAAGCACAACGCGGCGATGGTGCTCTCAACGCAGTCGCTCGACGAGCTGCGGCGTTCCGACATCCTCGACGTGATTATCGAAAGCTGCGCCACGAAAATCTTCCTTGCGAATCCCGACATGGACCGGGAGCTTTACAGCAAACAATTCCACCTGAACGAAAACGAAGTCGAGCTGATTTCGGCACTCATCCCCAAGCAGCAATTCCTGATCAAGACACCGGAACTGGCGAAGGTTGCCAATCTGACCGTGGACCCGAAGAGCTACTGGCTCTATACGAACGACCCCTACGACAACAAGAAACGGAAAGAAGCATTCGAGACCTACGGCTTTGAACGAGGGCTCGAAATGCTCGCGGGGACGACGCCATGAAAATGCTCGTGATTTCGTCCATTGTCTGGATTCTCATCGTGCCTAGTCTCGTCGGATCTTTTCTGATCCTCACAGTTCTTGCTGCCTTTGTGCCTCCGCTGTACTTCGCTGTGAGCTGGTTTCTTCTCGCTCTCAGCACCGCGTTGCTGTTGTGCGGGCCTTTTTGGATCATTCCATTCGTGCCGTTCGCCCGCTCGCGTTTCAGCTTTTCGCCATATAGGTGTCAGGGAATAAATTCATCTCAGGAGAGAAATAATGAAGCGCATCGCACCGCTAAAGTCTATTTTGAGTAGCCTCGCCTTCTTCTGTCTCGTCGGCATGACTGCCATACCAGCGCACGCCGCGACGGAAGCAACGGCGCGCGTCGTGAAATACTCGCAGAACGACATCGTGCCCGTGCAGGCCAAGATTCGATTTTCCACCCTCATCATCCTTCCGGCCAACGAAGACATCATCGATTTCACCACCGGCGACAAGGACTTCTGGGTCATCAACGGCGTCCACAACCTCTGCTTCATCCACCCTGCCCAGATCGGCATTCGCACCGACTTGAACCTCATTACGGCGAGCGGCCACGTCTATTCGTTCCTGCTGACCGAAGTCAGCAACGAACCAAACGTGCAGCCGGACCTGAAGATCTTCATCGAGCCAAAAGACCAATCGAGCGTCGGTGGACAGAACTTCTTCCAGGGCTACGTCCCCGCAAGCGAGGCCGATGCATACAAGAGGGAGATTCAGACGATCCGCGAGCAGGCCGACGCCCAGGTTCAAACAGCCAAGGCACAAGCCAGACAGCAAATCGAGAAATTCCGCTACGAGTATCCAACGAAACTCCGATTCGACTACGAGATGAACAAAAAGGCTTCCGGCCAGCCGTTCCTGGTCTCCGCGATTTACCACGACGATGCCTTCACCTACATCCAGTGTGCCGCGCGGGAAAAGCCAACCCTGTACGAATTAAAGGATGGGAAGCCGAATCTGATCAACTTCCAATTCGAGAACCGCGTTTACATCGTTCCAAAAATCCTCGAAAGCGGATACCTCGCCATCGGGAAAAAGAAGCTCACCTTCTCGCGGCAAGCATCCGCGAATTGAGAGGCCGACCGTGAACGAACCCATTCAGGAAAAGACGCCCAAGCCGCCCGGCCTCGTGCCGAAGAACGTTCAATCGTGGCTTCTCATCAGCCTCGCTCTCTTGATGGTCGTCATCATGTGGGCGACAGGCGGAAAGAAGCGGCAACCCGCGACCAAAATCGCTACCACAACGGTCCCCGCGCAGGCCCCGCTCGAAGTGAACCAAACGAGGATCAACGACCTCCAAAACCGCATCGAGGAACTACAGCGCCAGGAACTGGTCGCCCAAAATGCCCTCGCGCAGCAGGGCCGCTTGCTCGGAACGATGCCTCAGGGCTCCCAACCTGGTCAGCAATCGTCCACCTCGGGTAATCAGCCATCGGAACGCACCGAAGATGCAATCCAGTCTGAGCAGAAAAGGCGTCGGTATCTCTCGCTGTTCGCGTCGAATGTCGCCCTGAGCTACCGCAAATCTCCCGCTGCGGCGCAACCAGCGACGGAGGCAGAACCGGGCTCGAACCACACGACGGACACGCCTCGGCCTAAAGGTCCCGATGCCGCGCAACTCGCACAGCTTCTGAAAGAGACGCAGCCCCTTGCTTCTCTCCCAACGACGGCACCGCAGGCCGTTTCTTCCATCTCGGCCCCGGCGCAAAACGTTTCGCCGAAAACAGGCAGCGACCGAAAGGAGGAAACCCCACGCCCTGCCGCCGCGCCAAGTGGGACGCGCAACGCGGCGGCAGGGAAGACCTACATTCTCTTCGAAGGAACGATTCTCGAAACTGTCCTCATCAACCGGCTCGACGGCTCGTTTTCCGGGCCTGTCGAGTGCCTGCTCACAAACGACGTTTACTCGCACGACCGGCAGCACCTGTTGATCCCGGCGGGAACGAAGGTTCTTGGCGAGGCAAAGAAAGTCGAAGCCCTCGGGCAAACTCGCCTCGCCGTTGTCTTCCACCGCCTTATTATGCCGGACGGATACTCCGTCAGCCTTGACCAGTTCAAGGGGCTCGACCAGATCGGCGACACAGGTCTACGAGACAAGGTAAACAACCATTACCTGCGACTCTTCGGCGTCTCACTTGCGATTGGGGCGCTTGGAGCCGTAGCCGAGGCTGGTACCGGCAGCGCACTCACTGCGTCTGGCACCGACATGATGCGCCAGGGATTCGCGTCGAGCACCGCCCAGTCCGCTTCCCAAATCCTCGACCGGTTCCTCAACGTCATGCCCACGATCACCATTCGCGAGGGCCATCGCGTGAAGGTTTATATCTCGGGGGATCTCGCTCTGCCCGATTACAAAAACCACACCATACCTTCGGATTTTTGAGAAAGGAGAACGACCATGAAGAAAAAACTTTTTGCTTGCCTGCTCGCCATCGGGCTGTGCGTCGGAACCGCATCGGCACAGTTTGGATTCGGCATTGTGTACGACCCCACCAATTACAGTAACGCGCTTCTGCGCTATTACCAGCTCGAACAGCAGCTCGTTCAACTCAAAAACAGCTACGCCCAACTCGTCTCTCAATACAACCTCGCGCTGCAAATGTCCCGGAACATTCAGAATATGCCCGCGCGTTACCGCGCTCAGTTTTCCCAATGGAGAAACACAGCAGCGCAGGACACTTACGGCAACACAGCAGCGTGGATCACTGGCATCAACACCGGCAACCTCAGCGCGGGCTACCAGCAGGCGACGACCCAATTGCTTCAGTATAGCCCTAACGAACTGTCGGGCATGACACCCGATGAACTCGCGCGAGTGAAATCCCAATACGCATCGGTCGAACTCGCGGACGGCGCAAACACGACGGCAATCGACACCATCGGCTCAATCCGTGGAGACTCTCAGAACATTCAGAATCAGATCACCAATCTCGAACAGGATTCGCTGTCCAATGAACCGAACCTCAATACGGAAGTCGCCGTCCTGAACAAGATCAACGCCTCGGGTGTACTCACCCTGCGCACGCTTCAGGATTCGAACAAGCTGCTCGCGTCGCTTCTCGAAGAGCAGACAATCATCGCCAAGCAGCAGCGCGAAGCGACAACCAACACGATCAACGCCGACATCGAGCGCCGGGCAAGCCTCGCGGGAAACATGGCGCAGGTGACCGGCACGCTGACCGATTCACTTCAGAACTTCCGCATGCCGTGACGCGGGCATGGGAAGCCGACCCACTGTGGAAGGAGCCGACGATGCAAACTGACTTCCTGCAGTTCATCTTTCAGGCCATCAACAATCTGCTCACTCAGAACCTCGGCTTCTTCGACACCATGGGCCAGAACCTGTTCCGGTCCTTCGCCACCATCCTTGTGGTCTGGTACGGCGTCAAGTCCGCGCTGTCCGCCGCCAGCGGCAGGCATTTTCTCCACTTTGACAACTTTGCGAGTCTTCTGCTCACCATCAGCTTCGGTTTCGCGATGGTCAATTACTACAGCACTCCCATCCCCGGCATCGGCACCAGCTTCCACAATCTCATCACCGATGAAGCCCAATTCCTTGCGAACCAGATCAATCAGAACGAGCTACAGACCGTTGTCGCGCGCGTGGCCGATTTTGAAACGCGGCTCTCTTCCCCCGGTGTAGCGGACTTCCTGGGGACTCTCATCTATGTTGCTGTCACCATCCTGCTCGCGGCGGCCCAGGCCATCGCCATCGTCGTCATCGCCTACGGATTCATCGCCACCGCTGTTTGTGTTCTCGTGGGGCCAGTCTTCATACCTTTCTTTATCGTTCCGAAACTCGAATGGCTGTTCTGGGGCTGGTTTCGATGCTTCATCCAATATGCCTTCTACCAGGTCATCGCGGCGGCTGTTGTCTACGTCATTGGCAACCTCATTCTTGGAGTTCTCCGCCTGCCCCCCGGCGGGACCATTTCCACGGTCGAACTCATGGGCTGGTTTCCGGTCTTGTTCATCACGTTTCTCGCTTCAATCTACGTGCTTTTGAAGGTTCCCTCCTTGACCAACCACATCTTCAGCGGAACATCCGGCGGCTCTTCGGCAGCAATTCTGGAAAGGGTATTCGGATGAACAACCACGCCAGCTTTCACAATGCCAAGCGGCTCTATCTCGAACAGTACGGTGATCCCATGGTGACGAACACCTATCTCAAGATTGCGCTCGTTCTCGTCTGTCTTGTGGCCATCGGCTTGGCCCTCATGGACTTGCGCACCATTCGGACGTTCCAGGACTTTCGGCCCCTAGTCATCCGCATCGACAAGCTGGGGCGGGCCGAAGCGCTCAACTATCACGATTTTGATTACAAGCCCCAAGACGCCGAGGTGCGGTACTTCCTGACCCAGTTCTGCACGCTCTACTATCGCCGGAACCGCTACACAATCCAGGACGATTTCTCGAAGTCGCTCTACTTCCTCGACGGGAACCTCGCGAACAGCGTCATGGATGCTTACAAGAAGGGCGACATCATCAAGAACTTTCTCACGAACCCCTCAGCGCCCGAGATCGACATTGCCGTTCAAAACGTGGCCCTCGAAGGGTTGCAGAACCCGCCCTATCGCGCCCGCGTGGATTTCGACATGGTTTATTACTCGCCCGTGGATCACAGCGAGATCAAGCGCGACCTCTATACCGCCAACTTCGTCTTCGTTTTCAGGAGCCAGGTTCCCAACGCACTCATCCCCATCAATCCGCTGGGAATGACGATCACCTACTTCCGCGAGGACGAGGCGTTCAAATGAAAAACAGGGTTCGCTTCCTTCGAAGAGAAAAACACTGGTCTCAAGAAGAACTGGCGGCGCGCGTTGGTGTTTCCCGAGAGTGCATCGAGGCCATCGAGAAAGAACGATTCCTGCCCAGCATCACGCTCGCCTACAACATTGCCTTCGCGCTCGAACACTATGTGCTCGCAGTCTTTCCAGCCCAGAGACAGCCTCCAGGGCCCTCGCCAGACTCCTCCGGGCTTCACCCCGAACGCCCGAGGGCGCAGTCGAGAGAAGCCGCATTCCACTCGGGAGCTTTGAAATGATTGCCAACGCACTGATCGTCACCATTGCCATCCTGCTTGCCCTCGGCTTCTGGCTCATGGGCGAACTGACGTTCCTCATCCCGTACAGATCGGTCCTTTACCACCAGTACGGCACTGTGCTCCTTGCGTGGATTGCTGTCGTGTTCGTGAATGTCTTCGCAGCGATGTACGCCATCCATCGCAAGTTCTTCCTAAAGGACACGGGCAGGAAACTATCGCATGTGGACAAACAGCTTTTGGCGGGCCATTCGCCGGTACCGCCTCCGATGGTGGATGAAGACCACTGAAATGGCTCGTGATTTCACGCCCGGTGAATTCGAGGATCTCCGCGACGTACAGTCCGTCCCGCGCAACCGAACGCTTGACGGGGGAACGCGGGAACCGCAGCGACCGCGAATCCCGGATCGAAATCCCCAGGACGACCGGGACCCCGAAAGCATCCGCAATCTCCATCCCCCCGACCCGCGCTTTTATGACAACCCCAGCCTATTCCGGGGCCGGGACCGTGATTATCGGTTACGTCGGTATGAAGAACATGCTCTGGCCGACATTGGAAGGTTCCGCGTCGTAGCCACCGAAGACCTAGCGAAATACCTCTACGAGGGCCATAGCGTCGAGCTGGAACGCGACTTGCGCAGTCTGGCGCGACAGGGGCTGATCCACCACAAAGCATTTGAAGGCTCCGATGGAAGCACCCGCGAATTGTTCACTCTCACAAAGGCTGGTTACCGTCTGTTACGCGCACACCATGTGCTTCCCGAAACCCAATCGGCCTACCACGGATTCGTCACGCCGAAAGAAGCAAACCACGACGCCGACATATACCGGGTCTATCAGATAGAGGGTCGGCGAATCTCTCGCGGCGGCGGCAGGAAGTTCCGAGTGATTCTCGATTTCGAGCTGAAGCGGAAGCTCAACCGGGATTTCGCGACGTTTGGCAAGGAATCGCAGCAAGAGATCGCGGCGCGTCACGGCCTCAGAGTTGTGAACGGAAAAATCCCCGTCCCCGACCTTCGAATTGAATACGAGACACCCGAGGGAGCCATGGCCCGTGTGGACCTCGAACTTGCCACCGAACACTATCGCCCGCGCCAGTTGGCCGAGAAAGTTCGCGCGGGCTTCTCCCTGTACGCGCCGCGCAGCGAAGCCGACCGTCTCCGCCGTGTGCTCGATCAGCGCGACCTGACTGCGGAGATTTTGAGCCTATGAGAATCGAAGTGCATGATATCGCTGCCATCAAAGCCCTTGGCTACACCGAGGACGAAGCACGTTTCCTATATATCGTCGCAACCCATTCGGGATATTTCGTTCCACGTCAGTTCATCCTATTTGCCAATGTCGAGTGGGGCAAGCGATCCGCCAAATTCGCCCACAAGCTTGAGTGCCGTGGACATGCCTGCTGGCAGGAATACCAGGACGCGGGCCGTGTCTATCACCTCTTTTCCAAGGCGATTTACAGCGCGATTGGGAAGGAAAATCTACGCAACCGCCGCAGGCACTCGCCGGAATTCATCAGGACCCGGCTCGTCCTGCTTGATTTCGTCATTGCGAATCAACAGCACGACTATCTCGAAACGGAACAGCAAAAGGTCCAGTATTTCTGCGAGCAGCTTGGACTCTCGAAGAAGAGCCTTCCAACCAAGGCATACGAGGGCTCGCGACCTAGCGAACCAACACTACGATATTTCGTCGACAAATACCCACTGTTCCTCGATTCCTCCCGTGCCTCTTCCTCCCCTGTGCTCACCCTCTCTTTTGTGGACCCAGGACACGCTAGCATTAAGGCATTCGCGACGCACCTCGACGCATACGGGCAACTCTTCCGGCAAGTAAACGAATTCCGCTTTCTGTACATATCGAATTCCACGGCCAATTTCACTCGGGCAGAGGGCTGCTTTTCGGAACGGGTTGTGTTCGCGCTTTCGAGTGATATTTCTGGCGAGATTCTCCGCTACTTCCGGCTTCGGAAAGCCTGGGACCTTAAGAAGTACGCCCTGTTCTCGAACGACCAGATCGAATCGCTGAACGACGCAGCGAAGCGTTTTCACGGTGAGCGGTTCGAAGGACTGTACTCCGCTTGGTCATCGGAGCGATTAAGCGCCGATGAAATCCGGCGCGAATTTTCCCAAACCGAACCACATCGCAACGTGGGTTTCGCAACCTACCTCGCGCGCGAAAATCGTTTTCCCATGAGCAGTCTGAAAGAAGGGGGTGAAGTGGACTTCACCCCGGTACTTCACCGTTGATTTTCGGTCGCTTCACCCTCGCGGTGAAGCGAAGTGGCAGTGAAGGACAGAGATATACCGTGAAGAGAAAGCCCGGAAGGACGCGGCCAAATTCGGATGAGGCGGGAGCGACCCCACCCTCTGACGCACCGGGCGTCACGGGAATTCGTGGGGTCGCTCCCGCCTCAGGGCGCATTGAACTTGCGCCATTGGTTTTAGCCGCGTCCCGGATTTCGACCAAGCAAGTAACCACAGGAGGAAAGGAAAATGCCTTACATCAAGAAACCACCCGAGTTGGTTAGCCGTTCGATCAAGCTGGAACAGCCCGTCAGCGAGCTGCTCGACGACTACTCACGATTCGTTGAATGCACGCCCGACCATGTCGCGAACTACGTCCTGAAAAAGCTTCTCTGGAGAGACCCCGAATACAGAAAGTGGCGGGCTGACCATCGAAGCGCCGCGCAGGTCAAGCCAGCCAGTGACGCAGCGGCAGTTCGGAAAACCGCATGATTCAGCGCGTACTCAACTCAAAGAATTTCGTCGCCTGTCTGCTAGCGGCAGCCACGGGAATGGTCCTTTATATAAGGATGCCGTTCCCCGAGGGGAATCTCTTCTTCGAACTCATGTTTCTATGGGCGCGGCCCGTGTTCTTGGGCTTCAAGTACTCCTACATCGTTTTCCTCTACACCACGCCTTACATCGCCTACTCGATTCTGCTCTCGGGTCTCTACATCTTCGCCCTCAAGATTCCACAACGCATCAGGCCAGGGCGCTTGCCTGCATATCCCGACCCCCGCAAGCGCAGCGCCCTGTCCCTCGTGATCGGCGAAATCCACAACCCCCGTAAACCTGTCCCGGCAGCGGCTCCTCATTGGTTGATCGTGCCCGAGCGCGGGCTGTTCACCGGAATCGCGATTTTCGGAGCGGTAGGGACCGGCAAAACGAGTGGCTGCATGTACCCCTTCGCGGAGCAGATTCTTGCCTATTGTGCTGGCGACGAAGGAAAGAAGATTGGCGGCCTCGTTCTCGAAGTGAAAGGCGACTTCTGCCACAGGATCAAGGAGATTCTCGCGCGCCACGGGAGGGCGGACGATTACATCGAGATCAGCCTCGACTCCCAATACCGTTACAACCCGCTTCACAACGACCTTGACGCCTATGCTCTCGCTTACAGCATCGCTTCGCTCCTGAACAATCTCTTCGGCAAAGGCAAGGAACCGTTCTGGCAACAGGCATACACGAACCTGGTCAAATTCATCATCCTCCTGCACAAGATTGCCTACGATTACGTCACCCTGTTCGATGTCTATGAGTCCGCCATTTCTCCTGACGTTTTGGAGAAGAAGATTCAGGATGCTGAGCGGCGGCTTGAAGAACGCTATTTTCTGCTCGTGTCCGGCCCCGACTACAGAACCCACTTCGACGGCCTGAAACTCTTCGAGTTCTCGCTCGATGAATCCACTGAGATGTACCGGGCCAAAGACACTCCTGGAGCGCGGCGCTTTCTGCAGAGCAAATCCATAGATTGCGAATATTTGAGCGAAGCAGGATTCGATAAGGCCGATCCCGACCGGCTCGAACAACTGCAAGCCGTCAAGCGCTGGTTCTACAACGACTGGCGGCGCATCGAGCCGAAGCTGCGGACTTCCATCGTCGAAGGCATCTCCGTATTCCTGTCGCTTTTTGACGACAACCCGGCGGTCAAGAGAACGTTCTGCCCGCCGCCAGAGTGCTACGACCCGAGGGCCAACGCTGACTCCCGCTTCGGCAAGCCCCTGCCATCGTTCAGTTGGCTGATCGAGAGCGGGAAGGTCTGCTGCCTGAATTTCCCCACCGGCATGAACCCCGGTCTGGCGAAGGCCCTCGGCGTCATGATGAAGCTCGATTTCGAGCGGGCCGTGGTGAATCGCGTTCCCATGATCGAAGCCAACAAGGACAGGTACTTCCGCCAGGTTCTCTTTCTTTGCGACGAATATCAACATTTCGCCACTGTTGGCGAAAATGAGCCGACCGGCGACGAAAAGTTCTTCAGTCTCTCCCGTCAGCCCAAATGCATCCCCATCATCGCCACCCAGAGCATTAGCTCACTGAAATCGGCGCTCCCCGGAGAGACTTGGCGAACGCTGATTCAGACGTTCCGCACGAAGATATTCCTGGCGCTCTCGGACGACTTCTCGGCCCGCACCGCAAGCGAGCTCTGCGGACGCGAAGACCAGCTCAAGGTTAGCTACAACCTTTCCGAAAGCGGACACGATGCGCGGGTCAGCCTGCTCACCGGCAAGGCCATCTCGCATAAAGCGAACATCACCGCCTCGAAGAGTTACTACCCCCAGTCCGACTTCCGGTTTGACATGAAGACATTCACCGAACTCAAGAACGCGCAGTCCATCGCCATCGCGTACGACGGATTCAATCCGATGCCGCCGACCTTCTGTTACCTGAAGCCTTATTTCAACGACCCCAACAAGCCCTATTTCAAACAGGTCGCCGATGGCGAGTTATGACGAACGGGATGGAGAACCGACGATGAACGGATTCGAGATGATCCTTCCATTCCTGAAACCCATCGAGCACCTCATTCTCGACGACTCGATCAGCGAGGTCATGGTGAATGGCCCGGACCGCGTCTTCATAGAGAGGAGCGGCCTGCTCCAACAGGTGCAAGGGGTGTCGCTCGGGGAGAAATCCCTCATGGTTGCGGTCAAAAACATCGCGCGGCGTCTCGGCAGCGACATCTCGGAATCGAAGCCCATTCTCGATTCGCGGCTGCCGGACGGGAGCCGTGTTGCCGCCGTGATCCCGCCGTGCAGTTTGAGCGGCGTCACATTGACCATTCGCAAGTTCAATACACGGCATTTCGAAATCGACGATCTGATCAGAACCAGCACGCTCGACAGCAATCTAGCGAATCGGCTCAAGGAATATGTCCTCGCGCGCAAAAACATCCTCATCAGCGGTGGAACCGGGACCGGCAAAACGACACTGCTCAACATTCTCGGGAAGTTCATCCCTCAGGATGACCGGATTCTTCTGATTGAGGACACTGCCGAGATTCAGTTGGCGCAGCCGAACCTTGTCAGGTTCGAGGCGCGGCAGGCTCAGAATGGCCTGCCGGCAGTAGCCATCCGGGATCTGCTCAAAGCAGCGCTTCGGCACCGCCCGGACCGTATCATTCTCGGCGAGATTCGCGGCGGCGAAGCGTTCGACCTGCTCCAGTTGTTGAACACGGGGCATTCGGGCACCCTCTCGACAATTCACGCAAACTCCGCGAAACAGGGGCTCGCCCGTTTCACCAGTTGCGTCCTTCAGAGCGGCGTGGACCTCCCTTATCGTGCCATCAAGACCAACATCGCCGACTCATTGAACGTCGTGGTTCAGATCGAGCGCAGGCCGGGACGCCGATACATCTCCGAAGTGCTCGAAATCAACAGCTATGACCCCGACGCAGACCTCTTCGATTACTGCGCCATGTATGTGCATCAGGGAGAAACGCCATGACTACCGAAAACCCGGACAAGAAGGACATCGCCGCACCGGAATATATTCGCGCGAACTTTGATCCCTCAGACCGGCTCGCCGTCCTGGTACGAAACCGGAAGCGCGGAGAAACCCTCCAGCGGATCAGCACGGCGGTACGCATCGCCGCCCCCCAGTTTCAGGAGTGGCTGCGATACAAGAATGACCGGGACGGCTCCGACATCTACATCGGAATGAACCCGCTCAGACCCGACGCCCACACCCGAACGAAGGATGATATACAGGCGATCAAGCACCTCTATCTCGACCTCGACCACGAGGGAACGAAATCCCTCGCGGCCCTCCAGCAATCTGACCTTGTGCCGCCCCCGAGCTACGTTCTGAGCACGTCGCCTGACAAGTTTCAGGTGACATGGAAAGTCGAGGGAGTCACTCAAGAGCAGGCCGAAGCGTTCCTCCACGCCCTTGCGCGGGAGTTCGATGGCGATCCCGCAGCGACCGATTCGACGAGAGTCCTCCGCCTTCCGGGTTTCGCAAACAAGAAATATGAAGAAGACTTCCGCGTCGCCATTCACTCGCACACGGATCGCACATATCATCCACGGGATTTTAAGCTTCGTGCCGACCCCGTGGACTCTGGCCCAGGAAGATGGAATCCGTCTCGCGAGCGCACAGCAACGTCAGGCCCTCGGGAATTGAGCCAATCGGAGCGCGACTGGGCCTACGCGAAGCGAGCCTTGGCGCGCGGACTCCCCCCAGAAGAAGTCATGCGTGACATTGCGGAGTTCCGCGCGCATGAAAAGCATGACCCGGAAGATTATGCCCGGCGCACAGTTACCAAAGCCCAGGCTGAACTCAATGCTCCTCCGTCTTCGCGCACCGCAGGCACTGTCCCCGAAACCGACAGCAATCGCGATCCTAGCCATTAGCAGACAGCGGCTTACGTGCCCCAATTTGCCAGGCTTCGAGCAACCAGAATGGAATCGACGAACCACTTGCTGTCACGCGATGTCGTTGGTACAGTCGCGACAGCGACGCCAGCGAAGCGGAAACGAGGCAAAGCCTTGTCACGCCGAACTGGTCAAGATGGTCATATAGAAAAGTCAGGAAGATGGTTTGTCGTGCGATTCTGGAAAGACATTCCGGGCCAAGAGAGGCGCATGCACGTTCGAGAACGTGTCTGCCTGATTTCCGGCCCTGGCCTGCTTTCTAAGAGCGAACGAAAACGGAAAGCGAGGGAAATCATCCGAGCAAGCGGGGCGGACTCCTCTGAATACTTCAAAGAAGTCGTGAAGCAGGACACCGGAGTTACGTTCCACGAGCAATCTGAAATTTGGCTAAAGCAGTTGCAGAATCGCAAGCGTAAACCCATTCGACAGAGCTATGCGGTTACAATTCAGGGAGCACTCGACAAGTGGATTCTTCCTGCGATTGGGCAGATTCCACTAGCGAACGTGGACAACCTTTCTGTCAAGCCGCTCATTGAAAAGATGTCGGCAGCGGGGCTATCACCACGGACTGTAAACAAGTACATCGAGCACGTTAAGCAGGTCGTGGCATCGTTGAAAAGTCCAAACGGCGAATCCATCCATAACAGGAAATGGGACGCTGAAACAATGGACCTACCCGTCGTTGAGCAAGCAGAACAGAAGCGTCCATCGGTCAAGGCCGATGCGATCTCACAACTTATCCAGGCCAGCAGCGGTCAGGAGCAAACACTGTATGTTCTCCTTGCAGCCACTGGTTTGAGGATTTCTGAGGCACTTGCGGTCGAGCAGCGTCATTTCACCAACGGTGGTCGTACCATCACGGTCGAGCAGCAGGTCGAGAAAGATTCCGCTCGCATCGCGAAATATCTGAAGACCGCCGCTGCCAAAAGACAGATAGATTTGCACCCTGACATTGCAGAGTACCTGCAACGCTACACCGCCGGAAAAACTGGTCTGCTGTTCCATACAGCGAATGGCAAGCCGCATCTTTACGGCAACCTGGAAGACCGCTGGCTTACTCCGCGTCTCGTCAAGATGGGATTAGATGAGGAAGGAATGGGTTGGCATTCATTCAAGCGTTTCCGTAAGACCTGGTTGCGTGGTAGTCGCTGCCTGGAGGACATCAACAACTTCTGGATGGCACACAAGCCGCAAACCATGTCAGAGGTCTACTCGCATCTTCACGAGGAATTGCAATTACGCCTCGATGAAGCAGAACGAGTCGGCTACGGATTCACTCTTCCGGCTTCTGATGTTGGCTGTGCTGTACCGATTGTCCCGAAATTGCACCAACATAGTGCAAGAGAAAAAGCAGCGTAAATGATTGGGAGAGCGAGGATTAGTTGGTGGACGTGGCCGGGATCGAACCGGCGACCCCCTGCTTGCAAAGCGGCAAACCAAATTTATCAAATCTTGCCGGAGCCGACGCATGCCGCTTGAAACGGACAACTTGCAACAAAACGAGACAAGGTGCGTTTGTCACATTTGTTCGCTTATTGTTCGCGAATTGCCCCCTTTTGCCGCGACTTGTACTACGTTTTTACTACGGCGGGTCACGGTGGGAGGGAACCTCCGCAAAAGCAGGTGCCCTCTCTGGCCGTAGGAAATTCGTAGTAAGAACGTAGTAAGAGAACCGCGTGACGACGCTGGAGCCTACCTTCGCGCAAGCTAGGCCGACCTTCGTAGCCCACCTCGGCTGGCCCTGTTTCCCCTGTGGACGGCAACCCTGCGGTACCTCCGAGCGGGCTGGATCAAAACATCGGCCGGTATGCCGAGTTTCTCATGCAGGTTGCGAATCATGTTCAAGGACAGCGGCCTCTTTCCCCTCATCACCTCGTACACGCGCGTCCGCTGGCCGATGACTCCGATCAATGCTCTCGAGTCTTTACCTCTCTGTTCCAGTCGGAACTTGATTGCCTCGACGGGATCCGGAAGATCAATGGGATAGTGTTCCCTTTCATAGGCCTCAATGAGCGTGGTCAGAATATCCAACTCGTCGCTCTCTGCAGAGCCTTCCGCGGAATCCCACAACTCTTCCACGCGACGCAGCGCTCGCTCGTAATCCGCCTCCGTCCTAATTGGCCTGATGTCCATATCTCACCGTCTTCACGTCAATCTTGTCGTATTCTGCATGTGTTCCAAGCCATTTGATGAACACGATCTGATGCTGATAGTTGATAGCCACCACCAACCTGTAGTCGTTGCCCTTGATGTTGAAAACCACTCGATCTGGACCAACGATGCTGGCGTTGGCATATGCTTTCACAAGATCCGCTGGCTTGTTCCAGTCGGCCCGGAGCACCTCGTGAAACCATGCATCGAGTGCTGACTTGACCGCCTTCTGATCCTTGCTGCCTTTGAGCCGCTCGACAAACTGCTTTAGAGTCTTCCGCGCAATTATCCTCACGGCCAAGTCTCAGGCAGCATGTTCAATTATACTCTTGTTCCCAAAATGGGTACAGCCCGATTGTTGAGTGTGTCGATTGTTGAGAGCCCAAGGCATACTACGTATTCACTACGCGACTGCAAAGCGAAGAAGGGAAATCCCTCAACCTTCGCTACCTGATGAGAATGAAAGAGGAAAGATTAGGTGCAAGCACACCGCGCGGGCAGAGCATCGGTCTTTCAGACAGGGGACCGGGCCACGCTGGGCCAGGTCGGCACTCTTTCCCCGTCTGAACTGCTCATTTTGAACGTCGCTTCTTGCTTTTTGTTTCTTTGTTTCCGTTGCCCCTTTTCCGCTTTCTCGACAGCTCCGCAGCGACCTTCGCAGTGACCTTCGACGCGTCCACCTTGTAGCGGGCAGATGCTTTCATGAGATTGGCCTCTTTCGACAGAGTCTCGGCAGAACTGTAGCCAGGACAGTACAGATCGGGCACGAGTGCGCAAGTGACTAAGAAGCGGTTGAGGTCAGCGGTGCTCATTTCCCGGATTTGAGCTTCGGCCAGCTTCTCATGATCTACTGAGGTTCCGCCCCAAGATGTCTTCGTCTTCTTTTCGTCCCAGCTATAGACCTGGAACAGCCGATGATGATTGTCGTGGCCCAGGCGCCGGAAATAATCGAGTGCAATCATCTCGAAATCTCCACGGGCTAATGCAGGAGGAAGGTTCTGCCGAACGGCCTGCAAAATCCGCGACCGCGATTCCTTCTGAACCCGAATTGCGAGCGCAAGTTTGCTGCGCTGTTCCCGCTCCTGTGGCGAGATTTCGTAACGAGAGGACTGCCGGTGCGTCTTGCAGGTCTCATCCGCACAGATGTGCAAGACCGTTCCCGCTTCTCGGCCATCCACGATCACGGCGGCCCGTGTGTGCGGGCACTCTCCCTCGCGTTCCACGCGCCGATACTGGCCTTCGTACAACATGTCGGGAGACTTGGAACGTGCCTGCCAGTAAGGGGCCGAAGAGATCTGAACTGGCTTTTGGCCCTCTTTCACCAAGGGTGCAACGCGAATCCTGACCAGCGCCTCGATTTTCGCCCGGTAGCACGCCGGGTCTGTGCACAGAGATTTGTTTCTGATTTCCGGGAAGAGCAGCGGATTATTGCCAGTCCGTTTGGGACACGTTGAGCATGGTCCTGCCGCGGGCAGCAAATTGGCGTCGTTGACGTCGAAGGGCGCGTTTTTCAAGTCCAGGTGAATTTCGCCTTCGATCCAATCGCGAAGCTGTCGGACGGTCATCGCTTCCGCTTTCCGGTCCTTGAGAATCGAGGCCGTGTTTCGGTGACCGGGAAAACATTCCATGAGGGCTCGTTCCTGATCCGCGGGTTGGAGTCGTGCGAGTTCCAAGGCATGTGCCACGGTGAGCTTACCCTCATAGAATGCTGTTTGCGCGGCCGGAATCAGATCTGTGAGTGAGATGCGACCCTTCACGTAGGTGGGACTCTTGGCAACCTGCGCCGCGATTGCTTCGACGGTGTAGTAATCCGGCTTCAGCTCCATCAGTGCCCGATAGCCGATCCCCTCGTCCAGCTCGTGGATATCGGCGCGCTGTAGATTCTCGATGAGCTGAATCTCCCGACATTCAGCATCGGTTAGGTCGCGCACCGCTGCTGGAATCGCTACCTTGCCCGCTAACTTCGAGGCACGAAAACGGCGGGCGCCAGCGACCAATTCGTACGTTCCATCCGTCCTGTCGGGCGCTGGCCGGACGAGGATTGCTTGCAAGACACCGTGCCGTTTGATGTTTTCGGCCAATTCCCTGAGCTTCCCTTCATCAAAGGCCCGACGCGGGTTGCTGGTGGACTCGCGGATCCGATCCAGGGGAATATCCTGAACGCATGACACCCCACGAAATGCCAGATCCACATGGTTAGCTAACAGTGTGTTCATCATTGTTCATCCTTCTTCGAGCGTGGATTGGGAGCATTGGAGCAGAGGAAGACTTGAAGGCAAATTCTCTAGGCGGATCAATTTTGTCCTTGACACGCCTTGGAGTACGACCGTACTCTTACATCATGCGATATTCGCCAGAACACAAAGCTCGCAGCCACGAGAAAATTCTGTCCATGGCCGCCCGCTCCTTCCGCGAACGCGGAGCGGACAGCAGCGGGATCGGGACAGTGATGAAGAAGGTAGGCCTTAAGAAAGGCGGCTTCTATCGGCATTTTAAGAGCAAGGACGACCTATTCGTCGAAGCCGTGGCACGGGCACTCGACGAGACGGGAAGAGGTATGGTGGAGGTTGCAAAGTCCGCCCCCGAAGGTCAGGCTCTGCGCGCCATCATCGAACGCTATCTAAGCGCTGGTCACGCGAATTCGCTGGGAACCGGTTGCGTGCGTGCCGCCCTCGGGCCGGAGCTCGCACGAAAGCCATTGTCCGTGCGGAAACGGATTGAGGCGTCTCTGGAAGCGTATCGCGAGCGCCTCCTACCATTCATGCCCGGTCAAACGCGAGAAGAAAAAATGGCGAAGTGCAGGTTGTTGTTCCCCAGTATGGCGGGCGTGTTGATGATGATCCGGGTTACTGCGGACCCTCGAAAGCGTGAGCAGATGTTGATGGAGGCGAGGAAGTTTTTCATAAAGAGCTTCGCTGAAGAGTGATTTTTTTGCATCCATAAGAGTACAGTCGTACTCTTATCAAGAGCGGAAACGAAACCAAACTCAATCGAAAGGATAACCCGATGAAAGATATGGCAGTGCTTCCCGCAGCATCCGTAGAGCAATCACAGTCCGCGGGCGCCTCAGGCGTGCCCAGCGTGGCTATACCTAAAACCACCGCAGTCATCGTAATTGAGACTCCCAAGCAGGGTGTAACCCCTCAACAAATAATGGCCGTAATCCCGGAAGAGATTCGGGCAACTGTGAAGCTCTACCTCGAGGGGAAAATCCGCCAGTGGTACTCGCGCGGCGATGGCAAAGGCGTCGTCTTCGTGGTCGACGCGAAGACCGAGGACGAAGCACGAGCCATTATGGAAACGCTGCCGCTCGCGAAGGAACAGTTGCTGGATGACGAGTACATTCCCGTCGGACCCTTGATGCCGCTGAAAGCATTGATGGGCCCAGGAACCGAGCAGTGACCATCCCTGCGATAGTTCAGCTGCAGGACGAGAACCTTAGAAGGAGGCGATCATGATTAAGCCAAGGATCATCGTGACTGGCGCGACTGGGAAGACCGGCAGCGTCGTCGCTACCGAACTGTTAAAGGCCGGCTACCCCGTCCGCGCCTTGGTGCACCGAGAAGATGGCCGCAGCGCTCGGCTGAAGGCGCAGGGGGCCGAGATCGCAGTGGCCGACCTGAACGATGTCGAGCGCGTCGCCGACGCGCTGAAGGATGTCCAGCGCGCCTATTATTGTCCGCCTTACGATTCGTACATGATTCAGGGCGCGGTCGCCTTCGCGGTTGCAGCCAAGGAAGCCCGGCTCGAACACATCGTTGGCCTCAGCCAGTGGCTAGCGAGCCCTTCGCATCCGTCGCTCATGACCCGCCACCACTGGCTCGTCGATCGGCTGTTCTCGATGACGCCCGGAGTCGCGCATACGATCGTCAACCCGGGCTGGTTCGCGGATGATTACCTGGTGACGATTGGGTTGTCAGCGAATCTCGGCATCTTTCCCTGGTTCTTGGGCAATAGCCGCAACGCTCCACCTTCCAACGAAGATATCGCCCGAGTTGCTGTTGCGGCCCTGATAGATCCTGCGCGGCACGCCGCAAAGAGCTATCGCCCCACTGGGCCGGAACTCCTCGGCGCGGAAGACATGGCCAAGGCCATCGGCCGAGCTGTTGGACGATCGGTCAGGGTGGTCCCGACGCCGGCCTGGCTGTTCATGAAGGCCGCACGGATGAGCGGCTATCCGATCGATGTGTTCAGTGGTGTTCGCTACTACATCGACGATCACAAGCGCGGCGCCTTCGAACTGAGCGCATCGACTACCGACGTGTTCGATGTGACCGGCTGTCCTGCTGAAGACTTCGAGACGATCGCTCGCCGTTATGCGGCGCTTTCCCGCAACCGGCGGACCTTCGGCAATTGGCTTCGCGAGTTCGTGCAGTTCATGCTCGCTCCGTTCAGCCCTGGTTTCAATCTGGACCGCTACGACCGCGAACTGCGTCGCCCGTTCCCGTCGCAGCCGCAGTTCGCCCCCGACTCCAATGTGTGGCGGCGCGAACACGCCATCGCTGACACCTTTAAGCCCGTGGCGCCCCGCCACGAGCAGGCCCCTATCGCCGCCACCAGCCGCGGTTAAAGACTGGAATCCTAAAAAAAGGAGAGATTCGTCGTGCAACAACAACTCTGGTTTTTCTTGAGCATCGCATTCAGCTTCATCGCCTGGGGGATCGTTGCCGCCCGATACATCTGGCCCGAACTCCGCCTCCGGCAACGGGCCGAGGCGTTGCAGCCTCTGCTCATCCTGCACAGTTTTCGCTTCATCGGGCTGGCATTCCTGGTCCCAGGCGTCGTGTCGCCCGATCTGCCTTCCACCTTCGCGCACTCTGCCGCCTATGGCGACATCATTGCGGCGACACTCGCGCTGCTTTCACTGCTATCACTGCGTCGTGGCGTGGGGGTGGTCATCGCATGGGGCTTCAATCTCTGGGGCTCAGCCGATCTCCTAAACGCTTTCTATCAGGCCAACCATGCTGGGCTCTCAGCAGGGCAGTTGGGTGCCACCTATTTCATTCCGACCTTCATCGTGCCCCTACTGCTGATTACGCACGGACTCGCTTTCCGAATTCTCCTGCAACGTCAAGCTGAACCCGCAATGCAAGATAGCCGAAATCTGGCATAAGGCCCGGCCACCGCGAGGAGTCAGAGGAAAGGCCTGCGGCTACGCCGCCATAGAGTCCTCATCAAACGTTTCGGGTCGTGAAGTTTTCGATGCCGGCACTTCTCGGCCTCGCAGCAAAACCAAATCCAAGAACCACATCTGATCCACCTTGCCGAGATTGATTTCCTGCGGGTGGTTCTTGAGGAATCGCAAGATATCCTTCTCCCGCACACGATGAATGTCATTACCATTCCCGCCGTGCCGCCGCGTGCCCTGGAACCGATCCCGGAGCCAACCGCTCGCAATCCAGGCGGAGATTTTGTGGTGGTCTTCGCCCAGGCATTGCTCGAGATCACGCATCGTGTAGCCATCTCGAACGCGACGGGAATTTCCCATGCGTTTCAATTTGTTCACAACCGAGCTTTCGGGCCGATGCAGGCGCTTTGCGATTGTGGCAGACGAAACACGCCCAATCAGTTTGCCCAGGACATTCAGTTCGGCCGGTGTCCAGGGCTTCCGATCCATCTTCATGGTTAAGCCTAATCGCGCGGCTTGGCGCTTGATATACCAGCGCGGCAAGCCCGTCATGCGGATCATCCGATTGAGCACTTGAAAACGACGATTGAGTCCGCCGTAGTATTGCGCCTTCAGAATGTCATCGAATTCCGAGCGCCACGTGTACTTCAACTTGGCGTGTCTGCGGCGATCTGCTCTACACTTCGAGCAATACTTCGCCTCAGTCGGAGGCACGCCCTTCCTACGGCCCTCTTCGATGGGCTGACCACAGATAGCGCAATTCATGGTTACTCTCCTCAAACGGAAATAATGGAAGCGACGGGTGCGGATCGGAATTCCAGATCAAACCTACAGATCCTCGTCATCGAGGAAGACGCTCCAGTCCGGCGTATTTGCGAGGAGTTCCAGCACCTTTTCCGGTTCGGTCCCCAAAAGGCGGCGGCAGGTCTCAAGCTCAAATTCGACTTGTTCAGCAACTATCTTTGCGGCGGAGCGATACGCGATATCGCTCCCTGGTGGGATGTCGGCCAATTTCATGGCTCTGTCCTTGGAAGAAAAAATGCGGATCGGGATGCCGAACTCTTGCGAAGAAGTCTCAGAGGGTGCCTGATTAGGCGGGGAGCTTAGAGGACAACGTGGTCCAAGTTGCAGCCAAGAGGAGTGAGAGACTCCAAATCTTGGGGGCGGGACCGGATCGAGGCGATTTGCAGCGGTTCATCCCAATCCGGATTGAATACAACGACGCGCAGAACTAGTGTGCCATCCTGCTCAGTCGTGTTTTCGATCGCTACGGAGTCCCACATTTCCTCTGTGCCGCGATGTCTGATGCGCTGGGCGACCCTGACCCACAACGAATCCGTGTCGGCGTGAAAGTTACCTGTTTTTCCTGCGTCACAACTGACCCGGAAACCAAGAGAAGCCGGTCCCAAGCTGATTCGTGGTTCGTTCATCTGTATTTGCTCCGGCAGGCGCTGACCTGTTCGGCCTGCGAATTCTCTGACCCTGACGAGTGGAACAGGAGGCAGATTGAACGCACTGCCTCCCTACGTTCCTCGTTGTGTGACGGTGACCGCGTTTTCCACGCGATCAGTTGGAACTGGCCGTGGTCAGTTCGAGAAACGAGGCCAGCTTCGCCGTTGCCCGAAACTGAGGAATGGGGTCGAGTTCTTTGAAAGCACTCGTGAAGGCGTTGGAGAGACTCCAAGTCGTGCGCGAGGCAAATTGCTCGACCTCCGGATTGAAGTACAAATCGTGGACGCGCCGGGCCAAGTGCTTGGGAACGTCCAACTCCCCCTGAACAAAGGCCCGATAGATGACCAGTTTTGCGGAGTCATCTGAGATGCGCGTGCCTTTCCATGCCTCGATCTGCTTCTTCATCGGCTCGAAATTCCGCTGAATGCGGTCGATCCCGATGGAGAGCACATCGACGAGGCTGAAATGTTTGCTGTGCTTTGCCAACACGGGCGTGAAATCTCCGTGAAACGCCATGTTGTCGCAGACGAGCACGCGATAACCGACCGTCACTGCGAGCCGCATCGACTTGTCGTTCGAATTGCGGATGCCAACGGAAAATCGGCAACCGTCAAACGTGGTTTCCAGGTCCAGAACTCCGAACATCTTCATGCCGTCGTGGGATACTGCGTATTCCTCACGAATGGCCGAGATGTGCCGGAAGCTGAGACCTTCGACCAGCGCCTCGACAATTTGGTTATGTGGGATTGGTTGATGCGTTGGGCTCGCTTCGGGTGTCGGGATCAGTTTCAGTTCATCTCGCGTGATCTTTGAACTCCCGCAATGAGCCAACAGTTGAGCTTGTTCCATTTCTATCTCCTTTCAATGTAATGGACCGACTCGAAGGTCCCCGCAGTGAAGCTGTTCACAGACGTGGACCTTCGGGTTCTTCGTGGCGCCCGCGAGGAGAACTACGCGGAGCCAAATAGCAGGAAGCGTGCCGAAATTGGGCTTTGGGATGGCGCCGCCGCGAAGAGGAGGATCAGAAGCGCAGCGGCATTAGGATGTAGCGATACTGCTCGGTCTCATCGCCAGAGGGTCGGAACTCAGCGGCGCTCTCTGCATCCTTCACTTGCATGCGGATCGAAGTCGCTGCGCCCACCGCACGCAGAAACTCAAGCAGATATTCAGCATTGAAGCCTATGTGCAGCGCTTCTTGTCCGTACTGGGTTTCGACGGACTCTCGTGCTTCACCGTATTCCGGCGAACTCGCCGATACTTCCAGCCGATCTTTCTCCAAGAGCAACCGCACACCGGGCACGCGCTCATCCGCTAGAAGCGAAACACGTCGAACAACGTCTTCGAACTCTTGCGGCTTTAGGTCGACTGCCTTTCCGTTCTCCTTTGGCAAAACCGATTCATAGTTCGGAAACTGGCCGGTGAGAAGGCGCGACGCAAGCATGCGTGGACCAAGAGAGAAGTAAATCTGCGACCCGTCTTTCGAGAGTTCGACGCTGGGTCCGTTGCTATCTTCCTCGCTAAGGCGAGGCAGCAATATCAGCGCTCTTCGGGGAATGAGTACCGACAACTCCTCTTTCAGATTAGCGATTTCGCTCTTGCGTTCCGCCAGAGCCAAGCGGTGACCATCGGTTGCGATCATAGTCGCGCAATCTGGCTTCAGTTTGAGGAGCGCGCCGTTCAGCACGTACCGGCTCTCTTCCTCGGACACGGCGAATGAAGTCTTTTTCACGCAGGCGTCCAGCACGGCGGCATCCAACCTTGCGATTGGTTCCGGGACGGTCGGAAATGTCGGGAAATCACCCTTGGCCAAACCGACGAGCTTGAAGGAGGTTCTTCCAGACGTTACCTGCACCGCATGGTTCTCAAGACCTCGGCAGCGAATCTCGCCGCTGGCAGCGGAACGGACAATTTCCAGGAAGCGGAGTCCTGGGATGACTGCAGCGCCCTTGGTCTTCACTTTTGCCTGACAAGTCGTTCTGGCCGTGACCTCCATGTCGGTCGCGGTGATCCTCAGTTCGAATCCTTCCGCTTCCAAGAGAAAGTGAGAAAGTACGGGGATCGTGCTTCGCTTCTCCACCGCGTTGCGAACGAAATTTAGCTCCTTTACCAGATCAGATCTTTCAACGAAGAAATCCATTGAACACACCCCTTCTCTGCCCTAACTAAGAGAGTTAGGCGGATTGGCTGTTCCTTTCCGAAGCAAAGCCATGCCGATGCTGTTGGGAATGACTACAGCGAGATGGTGAACAAGATACGACGAGCGTCGCCGTCTTGGCACAATGTGTGCAGATACTTAGGTATTTCCGAAGGTGTTGGACACAATGGAAGGAGCCGGACGCAAAGCAACTCTGAAACCCGATTGCCGAGGCAGGGCATGCCAAGACTTCGGCTCATTTGCCTTGGCCTCTGGATCTTCATTTCACTCGCGCGCTTCAGCAAAACCTCTAGCGTCCGGGGTGGATCCCCAGCATCGAGCATTGCCTTGAAAACTGCATAGACATCGGTTCTCGCCCCAGCCTTTCGCGCAGAGCGCCTACACGAAGGTCGAGCATCATGCCGGGGAGTTGTGCCCGCGCGTGGGCTTTCTCGTGACCAACCTGAGCCCGCCGAGCCGGGCAGTGGTGCGCTTCTATAACAAACGCGGCACCGCCGAGCAGTGCGTCAACGAAGGCAAGCAGGCGGTGAAGATGACGCGGTTGAGTTGCCATCGCTTTCGGTCGAACGAGGTGCGGCTGTGGCTGAGCGTGATTGCCTATAACCTCGGAAACCTGTGGCGGCGGTTGGCGCTGCCCCAACGAATCGCTACTTGGTCGCTGACCAGTTTGCAGCAGCGTTTGGTGAAAACCGGCGGTCATTGGTCAAGCACGCACTCTACTATTGGCTCCTGTTGGCGGAGAGTCGTCTCACGCGACGGTTGTTTGGGGTCCTGCTGGGCAGGATCGAGGCCCTATCCTCTCCAGCGGGGTAGGCGAGCTGCCAACCGGGCCTGATTTTAGGCGACGAGCAGGCAGGGGACGGGAGGATGTCGAAGGTATCGAATGAGAGAGAGCACGGTTTGGGCTTTGGCGTTCTCAGCAGTGGCAAAACTGGCTCGTTGGTCCGCGTTCGAGGCTCCGAACGCTGAAAACCCGGCTGACAATTGCATGCACGGGCGGTCTGACGTATGTTGTTGGCCGGGCCAGAGTCCATAATGGAAATTCCGGCTAACATTCACACTCATTAGGGAGACTCTCTATGCCAAATTCGGAATCGAAGAAAGCGACTCTGCCAGCGCGGCGGCGCAGCGAAGGCGGCGCCACAATCGCGGCGAAGCTCCTGCTGCTGCTCGCAGTGGCCCTGGGCGCATTCGGTTTTGGATTGCATGCTTCCGCCCAGGGAACCGCAAAGTACACCACGCACACGCTGACTCTTCCCTCGCACGGCAAGGGAAACGTCACCATGGATTACATCGCCTATGACCCCAAGACCGGATATGTCTGGGTTCCCGCCATCAACATCGGCTCGGTCTTTGTTGTGGATGCCAGCAACGAGACGGTGCACGAGATTACGGGCTTTGCCACAAAGGAGATTGAGATGCGGAACGGCCGCAAAGGCGCGCAGGGTCCAAGCGGCGTGTACGTCGGTGACGGCGTCGTCTACATCGGTGACCGCGCCGACCGCAGTATCTGTGCCGTCGATGAGAGAACGCTCGTGCGCAAGAACTGCGGCCACATCGACTCCACTCCCGACGGCGTCGTCTACGTGGCACCCACCAGGGAAGTCTGGGTTACGTCGCCGGGCGACGACTCGGTCCGCATCCTGGACAGCCATACTTTGGAGCAGAAAGCGAAGCTGACTTTTGACGGCCGGCCTGAGGGCTACGCTGTCGACGCCAAGCGCGACCGCCTCTACATGAACTACGAGGATAAGGACCTCACCACGGCGATCGACCTGACGACGCGCAAGACCGTGGCGAAGTGGCAGGCCAACTGTGGGCCGGACGGTCCGCATGGTCTGCAGATCGATCAGAACACCGGCTATCTCTTCGTTGCCTGCAGCACGCGGGCAGAGGTTCTGAACGCGGGCGGGAATGGGCAGCAGTTATCGTCCATCAACACCGGCGATGGTGTCGATGATCTCAACTATTCGCCGGCCACCCACATGCTATACGTAGGAGCAGCGAGAGCCGCGCAGCTTACGGTGGCGCGAGTCCATGGCTCCGGCAAGCTCAGTGTGGTTGCAGTCGTTCCGACTCACGAGGGCGAGCGCAACGGGGTCGCCACCAAGAACGGCACCGTATACATGGCACACGCGAGGCCAGGAAACTTTACCGGCATGGTCGTGGTGGTGCCGAACAGGAAGTAAGTAACATCACGGCGGGCGCCCCCCCAGGGGACCTGAGGCAACCCTCTTCGTAACGAAATAAGCGCTGAGCGGTTTTCACGATTCAAAACGCCGTGCCCCATTTCTGCCTCTGGGCGGCATCTCTGCGCCGGTTTGAAGGTATTATTGGTCGTTCCTACTCACTGCTGCACGGGACATCGATGGTCACGAAAACAGTAGCAGGGGTAAACGGTGGGATGGTTCTGACCTTGAAACACTATGGCCCTTTACTCCTGTCACGAGTGCGCTAATGCGGTCGAGAATGTCCCTATCGAGGGGCGTGACGTGTTCTGGGTAGTGTCGCATGTCAGAAGCCAAAAAAACTCATGAAGGAGGAAAGCACTGGATCCTCCTCTGCACTCTACTTTCCTGGCTCAGGATCAGCAACGATCATACACGCTCCGCAATCGGAAGGGTTCTTAGGGTTCATTCCGCTTGCAATCGAGCCGATTCCACCCGCAATTCCTCGGGAGGGACTTCAACGATTCTGCCGTCACGCCAGATGTAAATTGGCAGCCCTTGCCGGGCGTGTTCCACTATCACTTTCTCGACAGCAGCTTTGAGCGCGATCTCGGCGCGCTCTTCCAGTGGAAGTTCAAGGACGTTCGCTGGCGGCTTTGTCATGGCTTTCCGTAACGACCAATCAGGTTCTCGTAAATCTCTCGATTTATTATACGGAGGCTGTTCTGTTTCTCAAAGGCAATGACAGTGGGTGTTGCGCCCGAGTTGTCAAATAACGTCCAAGAATCACCCAGTGGAACATAGCGGAGGAGGAAGTTGCGAATCGAGCGGTCAAATCGGCGGCGAACGACAGTTTCAGGCACGTCGTGACCGCCTTCCAAGACTCTAGCTCTCACTCTCTTCAGCGCCAGATCGACGGTCGGCACCCATAGGAAGAAGTAGTGCACTTGATACCCGCGTTTCTTGAGATGACGAATCAGGCTCAGATAACTTCGCCCCGAAAGAGTGGTCTCGAAGCCAAAGCTCGCTCCGCGCCTCGCGTATAGCTCGATTTCCTCCAGCATTAGCCGCCCGGCGCGGAAGGCGATAGCTTCAGGCGAGAACGGCGATACACCCTGTGCGATCAGGTCTGCGTTAATGAAATTCCTGCACTCCGCGTAATTCGGCAAGAACTCTCTCGCGAAGGTTGTCTTGCCGGCGCCGTTCGGCCCCGCAATGATGTAAACGCTTGGGCTCATAACCTCCCTTAAGAAATTCGGTCTGATCATACCGTACTAGCAACGTATGCTTGCTTAAACTCACGCTTCAATTGATTGCTGCACGCGAGGAAGGCTGAACTCAAACTTCAGTTGTTCTCGTTAGCCTCTGTCCATACATCCACGGTTCCATCCTGATGGCTGCGGCCCAGTCCTGAAAACTGGGGATGCGCCCCAGGTCCTCGCGGACATGCTGCTCTCCGATATATCGCAGGGGCACCTCTGTCCCTTGGCTATTTCGGATAGCCACACCGAAGATCCGCTCTGCCAAGAAAATCCCTTCTGCGTGGTGCCTCAGGGCTCGATGCCTAACGTCTGCCATGATGGCTTTCGACTCATCGAACCACTGGTGGATACGCAGGTAATCGTCGGCGACGCCGCCGAATTTGCGAGCGCTATTCTTGGCGTGTTCCAAAGGATGAGCCATGAGCTAAATCTCCCGCGGTTCCTCAGGGTGGCCGACGGTTTCGTACCAGTTGTGCTCCACGCGAATCGTCAGCGTTTGAACGTTGAACGTAACCGTTCCGAAGCCGCCGTCGCCGTCCTCGTATCCTTCTGGCGCGAAACCCTCGAGCAGATCACCCAGTGTCTGGAGATCGAGATCGACGGGCAGGAGCGATTCCTCAACGGGTTTCTCTGCGGCATCTTGGAACTGAGGTGGTTCCGCGCGCCCTTCATCGCCATCCCCGTAGTAGCTAACCGTCACTCTGGCGACTCCCGCAGCGCGCAAGCCATCAGAAAACTTCAGCACTTCGTCTTTCCGTTCTTGATCTGCGGTCACGGCGTACTCCTCCGTTGTTAAGGTGAAGTAAGAATGCGTGAATCGTAGGTCGAAAGAGCGAGACCGGGAGGGTCTAGGAGCAGCCACTCGTACTGCCACAATTGACGCACTTATAGCAACTGCCGTTCGGCACCATGAGCATCCCGCAAGTCGAACAGGAAGGAGCATCGCCGGTCGTGGCGGCGCCGTTACGTGGGTGAACGGATTCGCGGTCTTTCGTGTTGGCGGACGGCGCGCTCATCGTGGGTTGAATTAGTTCAGGTTCGCCTGACGCATCCCGAGGCTTGAGGTATTCGGATGAGAGAAACTTCCCGCCGAGCCACCGCGCGATGTAGTCCAACACCGAACTGGCGTACCGGATATTCGGATTCTCGGTAAAGCCACTTGGCTCGAATCGGGTGTTGGTGAGCTTATCGACTAGGGCCTTCAGAGGCACGCCGTACTGAAGGCCTATCGAGATTGAAAGAGCGAAGCCGTCCATGAAACCAGAGAGAGTTGAGCCTTCCTTCGCCATCTTGATGAAAATCTCGCCCAGCGCTCCTTCCGCGTACATACCAACGATGATGTAGCCCTCGTGACCGCCTACGGAAAATTTGTGCGTTATGGATTTTCTTTCGTCCGGAAGCTTGCGCCGCTGGGCACGAGCGGACAAGTCCTTCTGTTCCGGTGCTTCGTCGGGGATAGGGCGATCGACAGCGATCACCCTATCCGATCGCGGCGCGAAAGTCGCGCTTCTCGCTCGCAGCGCCGATGCGCTGAAGGAATTGGCGCAGGAGCTTCCAGGCAGCTTGCCGCTCACGATAGACATGACGCAGTTTGATCGAGTCCGGGAAGTCGTTAGCGTCGTGCACCAACATTACGGCCGTATCGAGGGTCTCGTAAACAATGCAGGCCGTAGCTATGCGGCTTCAATCGAGAAGATCGAGCCCGCGGTTTTCGACGAAATCTTCCATCTGAACGTGCTGGCGCCGATTATCGCGATGCAGGCCGTGATCCCGGTGATGCGAGCCCAGGGCGGCGGAAGCATTGTGAACATCAATTCGGGAACTGCCTTCATGACTGTTCCTCAATACAGTGTCTACTCGTCGTCCAAGCGTGCCCTTCTTGGCTTTAGTCTCACCGCACGCGCCGAGTTGGAAAAGGATCACATCATCGTCAGCGAAATCTACCCATTCATCACGGCGACGAACTTCGGCAAGAACCGGATGGGCAATCCAGCAGGCGGTGGGCCCTCGGCTCATTACGCCGAGGGCGACAAGCCCGAATTCGTCGCCGGACTCGTTGTGCAGGCTATCGAGGAAGGCGGAGCCCAGTATTTCGCGAACGATCGCCTTCGCAAAATGGCGGCGGGCGCGGTCTAGGCCGGATCTCGAATGGGAAAAGGAGGGCCAAACATGTCCGCATTGCAGGGGGAAATCGCTGGCCATTGTCCAGACGCCGCATCGGTTCCGCACCAAGCGAATGCTTTGGAAGTACAGCGGGTTTGGAGTCGTAACCCAGACGAGTGCCGATCACCGGTATGTGAACGGGCAGCTCCAGCGATCGAAAAAGCCGGCGTTCGTACGTGGACTCGACCCCGCTCACAATCATCAACTCAAAGCTGTATTCAAGAGTGCAGCGATCCAAGCCTCCACGAGGAAGGGCCCATTCCAGGAGTTCTATCAAGCTCTCGTAGCGAAGGGGATGAGGCCGGACATGGCGCGTCTCACTCTGGCGCGGAAGATTGCCACGATCAGCTGGATGGTGTGGAAAAAAGGAGGTGCGTTCGACGCCAAATATCTGAAGTCACAAACAGCTTGAGTGTCTCTGATCCGCGTCCGTTCCGTCGCTGGGGTTCTTCCCCAGTGGTGCCGAACCGGTTCTGGGACACTTTGGGTTCGAGGTGAGTCTCAATTCGGATGGTAGGCCCAGATTCTGTGTGCCGCGTGCACCTTAGTCTCACTCTGCAACTCTAGGCCCCCTCGGATAACCCGACATAGCCATGGGCCACGCGTCCCAAATAGAACCATGAGTTGCCACTGAGCAACCACGTTCTGCTTGTGAGTTTCAGATCGGATTGGCTTCGTCGCGAAAGGCGATGAAAACCGCGGGCAAGAAAAACCGAAATCGTTGGAATCCCAGCATTCGTGCTGACGGCACGGCCGGACAGAATACCCCCCAGTTTAATTACGTGGGGCTGGAAGCAAGAAAAACTCCAGCGCCTCCAGTGCTGAGGGGAATGTTTCTCTTGACTTTCCCGTCCATAGAACCATCCGAATTGGTTAGTCCTGCCTTTCAGCTTCGAACTGATTCGGCTCGCGGCGTAAACTCGATGCCGCCTTGAACCCTTATTCGAGCGCTCGCACATCTGGCAAGCGCCGCACTTCGGCGATGAAGTTCGCGAGCAAGGGGGACGCGTTGTCCCTTCTCCACGCGAGAGCCAATGTCAAAGGCATGTTCAAATCGACCACGGGTAAAATGACAACGGTTTCAGGGCACCGCCAGCGTGCGGTTCCAAGGACCCATGCGACGCCCAGGCCGGTCGATACGAGACTTAGAATTGTTGCTTCGTTCAGTCCCTCCTGAACGATGCGGGGAGACTTCAAGCCGCCGCGATAACACTCGCGCATCAGGTGGTCGTAGAACGCCGGGCTGTCCCGCCTTGGAAACCAGACAAATGGAGCATCCGTCAGGTCCCGCAGACGGAGTCTCTTGCGCTTTGTGAGAGGGTGTTTTTTGGGCGCGGCCAGCTCGATGCGTGTTATGGCGACGGGAATCTGATCCAGTTCCGTGTCGGATTTTGCCATGAAATTGACGAACCCCGCATCCAGGCGGCCGGATCTTATAGCGTCTAGCTGTGCCACGCTCGCTGCCGGTTGAAGTTGCAGTTCGGCGTCGGGCTGCTGCTCCCGGAATCGCCGGAAGGAATCCGGAACAACGCCGCGCCAGGATGCATTCTCGGCGAACCCGACGCGCAGCGTGCCTGAATGACCGCGAGCCACGCGATCGGCGCGCGCAGTCGCTTCGCTGACCTCCTGAAGAAGCCGCCGCGCATCCTCCAGAAATACCTTGCCGGCTGTACTCAGTTTCACGCCGCGCGGCAGTCGTTCGAAAAGTTTGAAGCCAAGCTCCTTTTCCAAATCCTGAATCTGGCGGGAAAGCGCGGGCTGAGCCACGCGCAGCCTGCGCGCCGCGCGCCCGTAATGCTGCTCTTCGCCGACCGCGACGAAATATCTCAGATGCCTCAATTCCATTCCGATACTTTATCGCGATTGGTCCGATAGTAAAGATGTGTTGGACGTATTAAATACTCTCTGTCAAATCAGGTTCACGACAATGAAAGGCGGAAAGAAGAAACCAAAGGCCAAACCGATTCGGGAAAAGCGGCCAACTTTGAAGCCGGCAAAGAACGGGCCCAGGGTTCCTCTTCCGACCGCTTTGGAACGGTAGGCCGGTGCAAAGGCAACTAGGGGGCACAGGTGAAAGCACTTGTAGTTAATGCAATCGGTCGAGGGTTCGATTTCGAGGATGTGGACATTGCCTTACCGATGGGACGCGAGGTTCTCGTCGACGTGCAGGCGTCCGGGCTATGCCACACCGACTTGCTGTTCGCTACTCACGATATCGCTCCTTTTCCGTGCGTGCTAGGTCATGAGGTCGCGGGTATCGCCGCCGCCATCGGGCCGGACGTCGGCCAGATCCATATTGGAGATCACGTCGTAGGCGCTCTGACACAGTCGTGCGGGGCGTGCGCGCGATGCCTGTCCGGGCGGCCCTTCCAGTGCCAACATCCAGAGTTGACAATACGCCCACCAACAGCTGCCCCACGCCTGAGCCGAAATGGGACTGGTCTATTCCAGGGCTTCGGACTCGGTGGCTTTGCCCAGCAGGCGCTCATCCATGAAAACCAGCTTGCCGTCGTACCCACAGACATTCCGTTCGCTCAGGCCGCTCTACTCGGCTGCGGCGTTGTAACGGGCGCCGGCTCCGTCTTGAACACAGCCAGCCTTCGCGCCGGCGACACGGTTGTGATCTTCGGCGCTGGAGGGGTTGGGCTGAACGCTATCACCGGGGCACTCATTGCCGGAGCGTCAAGGATCGTTGTCATCGACATCCAGGAGAAGCGACTCGAAGAGGCCCGCCGATTCGGCGCGACCGATGTCATCGATTCCACCAAGACGAAACCCGTCGAGGTTATACGCGATCTTCTGCCGGAAGGAGCGGACCACGTCTTCGACTTCGTAGGACTGAAAACCGTGGCCGAGCAGGGGCTCGCCATGCTTGGAGTCGGCGGCGGACTCTACCTGGTCGGGGTGTCCAAACCCGAAGTTGACATCAGCTTGAACATCTTTGACGCGATCGGCGGCCAGAAGCGTGTCCAGGCTGTGAACTACGGCTCGACGAACGCCAAGCGGGACATTCCTATGTACTCGCGGCTGTACCTGCAAGGCCGGGTGAATCTGGACGACCTCGTTTCGAAAAGGATTGCGTTACGTGATGTCAATGACGGTTACGCAGCGCTGAAAGATGGCTCGCTCAACCGTGTCGTCGTCACCTCGTTTTGATCGCCAAACTTTCAATAAGGAGAGCAACCATGGAAACTGCGGCCAAGAAAGAAGCCCTGAAAACACTCACGACCCACTACATCGATGGCGCCTTCGTCGAATCCCATGGCAAGCAAGTCATGGATATCATCAAGCCGACCAACGGCCAGCTGATCGGCCGCGTGACGCTGGGCGACGAGGAGGATACGCGGCGCGCCATCGCTGCGGCCAGACGCGCATTCGCGACGTACGGCCGATCGACGAAGGAAGAGCGCTCAAAGATCCTGAGGCGTCTGCATGAGGCGGCCTCGGCGCGCATCGTCGATTTGACGGCGGCGATGGTTGAAGAATACGGAGGCGTCGTCCAGTTCGCCAGGCCCATCGTCGAATCGGGTGTCGACGCATTCCTGGCGACGGAGAAAGCACTCCAAGAGATCGAGCTAACCCGGAGTTGGGGCAAGACTACAGTCACCTTGGAGCCCGTCGGCGTAGCCGGTTTGATTACCGCATGGAACGCGAACGCTTTGTTCATTTGCCTAAAGCTTGCCTCGGCCGTCGCCGCCGGCTGTACTGTCGTCCTAAAGCCCAGTGAGATGAGCTCGCTCCAGACACGCGTGATGGTAGAGGCTCTGCACGAGGCCGATCTGCCGAAGGGTCTCTTGAATGTTGTCACCGGGCTTGGCAATGTTGTCGGTGCCGAGCTGACGCGTAATCCCGATGTCGACAAGATCTCCTTCACGGGCTCGGTGGGCGTGGGCCAAGGGATCATGCGTGATGGCGCCGCGACCATGAAGCGCGTCACGCTGGAACTCGGCGGAAAATCGCCTACTATCCTGCTCGATGACGCCGTTCTCGACAAGGCGATCCCTGCAGCTCTCGTCTTGACCTTTATGAACAGTGGGCAAGCCTGTGCAGCCGGGACGCGCCTCCTCGTGCCCAGGAGCAAGTTAGATGCGGTAAAGCGGAGCTTACGCGACGCGATGCGCGTCTTCTCCGTCGGCGATCCGGCTGATCCCAAGACGACGATTGGACCGATGGTGTCGCAAAAACAATACGAACGCGTGCAGTCTTACATTCACAAGGGCATCGAAGAAGGCGCGGAAGTTCTCGTTGGCGGTGAAGGGCGTCCCGAAGGTTTCGAAGCAGGTTACTTCGTTAAGCCCACGGTGTTCGTCAACGTGAAGAACAGCATGACTATTGCCCAGGAGGAGATTTTCGGCCCCGTGCTGTGTGTCATCGCCTACGATAATGAGGAAGACGCGATCCGGATCGCGAACGACTCTAAATACGGTCTCCACGCCGCCGTCCTCGGTACGGATCTTCAGCGTGCACGTCTCGTGGCCTCACAAATACGCGCCGGGCGCGTCGTGATCAACGGCATGACGGATGATCCGCAGGCACCGTGGGGAGGATTCAAATACTCGGGCGTCGGCCGTGAATATGCCCGCTACGGGGCCGAGGCGTTTCTCGAAACCCGGGCCATACTTGAGTCCTAGGGAGACCTTTCATGAGCCAACACTTGACGATCTCTCCCGCCGAAGCCGCGGATCGTCTCGCGATCCGGGAGCTTATCGAGGCCTACGCGCATTGCGCCGATCGTCGCGATGCCAAAGGCCAGATGGCGCTCTTCACCGCGGGCACCCATTTCGTGGTGTACATGGATGCCAAGGACCCGAAGCCTTCACAGGAACCGCACTCCCGCGAGGCGCTCGCTCCCGTCTTCGCGGACTTGAACCAGTATGCCGCGACCATGCACTTCGTTGGACAAAACACCATCTTAACGTTGACGGGCGACCGAGCTACGGGGGAGACATATTGCATGCCCCATCACCTTACCATCGATGGTGGCAAACGACGGCTGATGATCGCCGCGCTACGCTACTACGACACGTTCGTTAAAACTGACGGCTCGTGGCTGTTTGCCGAGCGCAAGCTCTATGTCGACTGGCTGGAGGAGCGCGCGCTGTCATGAATGTTGCGGCGGCGAGCCAGAAACGTCTTGTAATCGTGGGCGCCAGCGGAATGGTCGGCGGCTATGCCCTCCGTTATGCGCTAGACGATCCCGCCGTCGGAAGTGTGACCTCTATCGGGCGCAAGAAGCTCGGTATCTCGCACTCCAAGCTCAAAGAGGTTTTGCATCAAGACTTCGCGGACTGCTCGCCGCTCGCCGATGTGCTGTCGGCTCAGGACGGCGCAGTCTTTTGCCTGGGCGTGTACACCGGCGCGGTGTCAGACGCGGAACTCCGCACGATTACCGTGGACTGCACGCGCGAGTTCGCGCGCGTTCTCCGGGGCAGCAGCCCCGAGGCGGCCTTTTCGTTTTTGAGCGGGAATGGCGCGGACCCGACGGGGCGAAGTCGGATGGCTTTCGCACGCTACAAAGGCGAGGCCGAGAAGGCGCTACTCGCGGCCGGCTTCCCTCACGTCTACATCTTCCGGCCCGCGTACATCTATCCTGTGGAGCCAAGGAGGGAGCCGAATTTCAACTACCGCCTGCTACGCGTGATTTACCCCGCTTTTCGGTTGCTGTTCCCCAATCAGGTGATTCGGTCCGACGACTTGGCCCGGGCCATGGTAGATGTCGCAATGCAGCGAACAGGAGAACAACGAAGCCTAGTTTTCGAGAACCGTGATATCCGAGCGATGATTGATTCGCGGCGACGTGGCGAATAACGGCCCTTCGAAGTTAGCGTCCCTTCTGGATAGGTTCCCGTTTGTTCTACACTATTGCGACTCGAAAATTGTCAATTCGGATGACTACGACTTCCGGTAAGTCGCCTGAGCAATATTTTTGGTTGCGTAGGCCTGATTTGAACCAACGCCGCCGCGGCCTAACCAAGTTCGTTGCATACCTTGTTTTAGGTTACGCCACTGTGGACACAGCGGCCTGATCGTGTTTCATGCTCCCACGGAGGCTAAGAAATGTCACACCTGCCGGCACGAGCGATGGCAGTGCTTCTTCACTTGTTGCAAGCACGATAGCTTGGTCGATATCGCTGTGCGACAGTAAAGCAGTAAGCAGCTTGCGCCTCTCCTTGTCCAATACATCGGCCCGATCAATAACGACGAATCGAATTCCTGTGGCCGTTGCCAGAGCCAGTTGGAATGCGATGCTGAATCTAAACCGCTCAGATTCCGAGACCTGCTTCAAAGAGAACCCAGAATGATCGTCCGGCGACGAGATGACGCGGATTTCGAATGGATCGAGCGTGAAATTGCAGGCGTAACCGAAAGCCGCCAGGCGCATGTTCAAGCTCTCGGCGAATGATCCGATCCGATCGCTTGCTTGCGCCATCATGGCGCCATTCGGCCCGAAGAATTCAACGAACCTGTCCAGTAGGCCGATCCTTGCCTCTAAGCTCGACTTCTCTCTGGCTTGTGTCTCCCACTTCTCTTGTAGGGCTGGGACCTGCTGGGCTTTTTCCAGCACACGGTCCCCCTTGTTGATCCTTTCCACGAGGATGGTCATTCGGCTTTCGAGATCCGAAGCATCTGGTTTCTGTACTTCCTGAACCTTGGATTGTTCTTCTATCAGCTTTGCGCGCCGGGCGAGAGCTCTGCGGTGAGCGTCGAGACGGCACGTTGCCGCCTCTGGGTCGCCGTACTCGTTGAGCTCCTCCCGCGTTCCTTGAATCAGGCCCTCAAGGTCTGCGAGCCGCTCGCTCAGTGTCTCTATCTCTTTCGATTTCGCCGCTGGCGAGATCGGCTGCCCGCACGTGAGGCACTTGTCCTTTAATCCCTGGGCGGCCGCTAGAGCCTTCTCAACGATCCTTTGTTCGGCGGTCAGGTCGGTCAACTCCTGTCGCAGTTTTTCTGCGTGGGCTCGCTGCGATTCCTGTTGAAGCAGCCCTTGCTCTTCGCTCGGGCTCAGGATATCGGCTGAAGCCTCCCCGATCTCCGCTTGCACTTGCTTTAATCGGGCCTGTGCATTCTGCCAACAGGCATCTGTCTCCGCCTTCTGTGCGATGAGTCGCTCCTTCTGTTGCCGTAACTCTTCCAGCTTCTTTCGCACATCCGCTACACCCGGGAGATCCGGTGGAACTTCGGGCTTTTGCATTAGGCCAAGGGCCTTTAGTGCACGGTTGGCTTCTGTGCGCAAGTCGTAGAAGCGCTGATGCGCAGCTTCGACATCAGCAACGCTTCCTAGTTTTGGCAGCTCCTCATTGATGGCGCGCAGCGCATCGCCGATTTCTTTCGGGATATCAATCCTTCCGGCCTCGACCAACTGGGCCAAGAACCTCTGCTGCTCCGCTTCCGGCATCTCGACGAAGCGGTCGGCGTTCAGTACTGCAGACAACACGTCGGCGGAACCAAACTGCTTGGTTAGGAACGTCTCTGCGTTATCGACCGGCACTCGCTTTCCATTGATCTCAACGATCTGTGATCTTTGTGTACGCCGCCGGCAGATCATTTCCGCGCTCGCCAGTGTTGCTGAGACCTCAAGCTCTTTTTCGCCGGAGCGAATCAGGGACTCAGCTCCCCGGCCGGCGGCATCCGTCAGTTCGCATCGCCCGGTGAACAAGAATTCCAAGGCCATCTGGATAGAGCTTTTGCCGCAGCCGTTTGGCCCTCGTATGAAGTTGAATCGGTCTAGCTCCAGCACCGTTTCCTGGTGAGACCGAAAGTTCTTCAAGGTAAGCGTCTGAATTCTCATGATCTGTGCTCCTTTCTCCCGTTCGTCGCCCGCCCGATCCTGAGTTCGGTTTCAACATGCAAATCCACCACCCCTGTCAACCTCTGAGCCAGCTCAGCACGTTTCTCTGCCTTGAGGGCGGAAGAGAGGCCCGAAATCGTTAACTTGTCTCGCAGCGCCCGCTCTTCGGGGCGTGCTTGGAACCATTCGTCAAGGATCGAAGCAGCATCGCGGAATGGATAGAATTCCTTCTCCACCGGGACGAAATCAGCCACGTACTCACACTGGTTCCCGTCGCGATAGCAAATCAGCCCGCGTTCCACCATGACGTCCTTGAGAACTTTCGTATTCTGCTTTTCGGCTTCTTGGAGCCAGAGGGCAAAGCGGAGCCTTTGTTCAGGAGTCAATTGCGAGTAGGGATTTGTCTGCGCCACTGGGCAGTCGTTCAGGAGAAGCGGGCACCAAGTGCAGTGCCTCCCCGGAGAAACCTTAAGATCGCCCTCCCCGCAGACGGCGAATTCATGAAGTTTTCTTTGACGGCATCGTTCTCTTTGCGCGAGGTCCTTGAGCCAGGGCAAGTCTTTCTGCGTGTACTCGACGCAACGCGAAGCCCCGTAGCGAACGAACTCCAAGACGAATTTCACGCGCTCCAATGACGGGTTGAGGCACATCAGCAAGAGGGGATAGAACTTTGATTGGAACGTGTCCGCATCGATGATTTGGTAGTAGCTCTTCCAATCATCGATCTCGGCTTCCGTGAGCGAATGCAGCATGACGAGATCGAGGGTCCCCTCGTATTCGGGTGTTTGCCCATCATCCAAATCCGCGAGTGGTTGGAAGTCCTGATCGAGCGCAATATGGAGCTCGGTCGCGAGGATCCTCTCTGGGTCGAAGGCGTGGTTGTTGCGAAACTTTTCCAAAACTTCCTGTGCCGCGGTGCCAGCTCCCTTCGTCAGCGCGTCAAATGCTTCGAGGTCGGTTGAACGCTTGGCCCTAACCAAGTGGTTGATGTAGCTCGCCAATATCTGATGAATTTCGATCCCTCGGGCCGCAGGCTCAGAGTCAGCGACCTTCGCGCGCTGAACGTGCTTCCGAACGTATAGGGTTTCGCAGGCCATGTCGCCGTGTCTCGATTGGCTCAACGGCGGGATCTGGTTCGAATGTTCCGAACGCGGCGATTCCGCAAGTGTTTTCATGGTGCACCTCAGCTAGGGTGGGAACAGAGGAAACTGCATTTCTCTGACCGGATTATTTAGAGAGTTGGGTTAGAGGAGCCGAAAGCAGGCAGGTCAGCGTAATTCAGCCATTGCCAGCGGAGAGACGACAGTCGCATTGAGGAGGTCTTGCGGGAAATCAGTTGGGTTCAAAGTTATGACGAGGTTCGCCTTTCCTTGCTCGGCACAGAGGCAGAACGGATCGTCCTTGGGGTCAGGTGAGATTTCCATCGAGGAGCGCACCTTGACCTCTTCGGACCGTTCTCGAATTAGATTAACGACTTTTCCGATCAGGCTTGAGCGGACCCGAAGTCGCTTCAGGACTTCCTTGTATTCATCCAAGATGTCTTCGCTAATAAGCCAGACAAAGTGGTTCTTCTCCGCCCATCTGTGGAGTACGTCAGCGCTCGCATTTCGACCTGGAGCAAAAGGCTGCCGAAACCCCGAAATGCCGGCCACAAGCACGCTGGTGTCAATCACCACACGCGGCTTGCGGCTCTTAGCTTTCTGCGGCAACGGTGATCTCCGGTGCCCGTCTCTCTTTACGATAGCTACGCACCGCGCGCAAGATTTCCTCTTCGGAAACCTCGCCGATGTCCTTCGCTGCTTCGGTTAGCGATTCAAGAAATTCCTTTTTCCACCCTCGGCGCTTCCTGCCGCGTGGCAGGTCCCTGTAGAGAGTAGCCCTGCTCATTCCCTCTTCAACCTGCCCCTCTAACGCTCGAAAGGGCACTCCGAGCTTTAATGGTTCCTCGTCTGTCGTGAGCCGAAAACAGAAAACAACGTACGTCGGATTCTCTACCCTGAGCTTCTCTTCCGACGCGCTGAACGCGTCCATCAACTTCGAAAGCACGCTCGTGCGCGTTCCGAGCGACTCCTTCAGATAGAAGGCAACCTTCGCCGCCAGCAGCGTGCTCGGGTCGAAATAGTACGTTCCTTCTGACCTTTTCGGCTTCACAACGCCGAATTGGACGAGGTTTTGCAGTTCCTTCGGCTCAACCTGGAGGACGGCGCTCGCTTGCTTAAGCTTAAGCATTCGCTCGGTCATGGTAGCTCCAATTACTATCTAAATGTTAGACCATATTAGATTGTGCGTCAAGGACGCACCATGCAAGCCACCCCCCTGGTATTCAAAAGAGGAATCCTCCGCCGACTGACGATGCGCTACCTGGCACTACTGCGGTCGGACGGTTCGAAGGGCTGGCTTCACAAGCTTCTCCATTCGCCTGCCGTCCGTGGCGGTTATCGCTGTTGTCGGCTGGCATGCTCGGCTTCTCGTCCAGTTCATTTAGGAGGCTTCGCTCGAGCCCAGCTAGGTCCCCGGCTGATTGGCCGAGCAGCATCTTCGTCTTGGCTTCGTTGTAGCCAAGGCGGCGGGCCAGATCACAAATCCTGGCGAGTTGCTCCCCCGTCTCACTCGGGCCATTATCGGGTGCCGGGAACTCCGCGGCGATGTTTTCGCTGCTCGGATAGAACTCGCCCGCAATCTCCTTGGCGCGGTCTCCATCTGGCTCATGTACGACATATTGAACTCCACGAGACAGCTCAATGGCCGGGCGGCCCTCGCTCAAGAGCCTCGCGGGTTCGGTCATATTTGCAACCAAAGTGCGCAGGTCCGTCGCTCCAATCTCCAGGCTGAGAATGTAAGCGACAGACGTGTGCCTGATTCCATCGTGGTCGGAATATGAGATTTTCTCCGGGCTGGCTTTCAGGATCGCTTTGATCCCGCTCAAGGTTCCGCCATTCAACCGCCTAATCTGCATCAAGCCATTTGACAAATTCCGAATTGACCGGTAGCTGCTTGTGTGTAGCCGGCAGATGGCGCCAAAAGTCGGGAATTTCTCTAGGATAAAGTAGAGATCGCCTGAAGGTTTGCAATCACCGCGCTCCAGGTCCGGGCAACCATCGCCGCAGGGCTCAACCGACTGGCCCTTCTTTGGCCCGTCGACGTACTTGTAATTACCGGGCCAGGGCTCCCCCTCGGGGTGGTTTTGCGTTCGCCGACTCGCCTGCATTTCGAACCGAACGCCGTTGCCATTGGCGATCTGCACAAGCTCGCCGTGGCACTTGCACCCAGCGGGCACCCACCACGCGTATTCAGTTCGCAACACTTCGCGGGGATCATCATTGAGGAAGATGATTCCCAGTTCGGTCGGTTTCTCGCCATGTGCTTTCGATATGTCCGGCGCTGGCTCCCAAACGACGTCTTGTCCGCGAAGTGTTTTCCGCTTGAAAACGAAGTGGTCTAGGCGCCGCGGATGACTGTTTCCGTTGCCTGGCTCCGGCCCCTCACCGATGGCGACCTTGATTGTCACCGGAAGTTTTTCGAGGGCCGCCCCGCTCTCATCATGTGTTAATCCGAGAATGCCCATTAGACTTCCACCTCCTGTTTTTGATCTGTTTGTCTTGAAAAACTGCTGGTTGATGTGGGAAACCCAAACCAGCTTCAGAACAGCGTGAGCTGGCCTGCGGGAATGCCTTCACGACGTGGAGTCTTGCGAGGAATTGGTTCAAACGGAGTAGCGAGAGCAGGCAACTGGCTGGCTGGCGCGACGGAGGACTCACTTTCAGCGAGTCCGAGATCTCGGACAAGCTCTGTGGCGGGTTCCGCCTCGGCCGATTTCACCGCGAAGACTTCTTCCTGTTTCTTCTGCAAGGCGCTCCACACGGCGTCGGCTCGTTCTCCGATTCCTTTCTCGGTCACGAGTTCCCGCGCCATGGCCATGAGAATGTCGTCATCGTCGTTGATGGACTGCAACCCTTCCGATGCGAACTTCCCCTCCATCGCCAGAGAAACAAGTAGTTTTCTGCCCATCAACCGAAGACATGTCTCTTGCATCGTTCCGGCGTAGTGCAGGAATTTCACCTTTACGGGAAGCCGCTGGCCGATTCTCCAGCTTCGCCGACTTGCCTGCCTAAGAACGTAAATCGAATATCCAGACTGATAGAAAAGAATCGTTGGGAACTCGATCAGATCGAGGCCGGTTTGCACGAGTTTTGGGTGGCAAATGACGGCCTGCACACCGGCACGAACCTGGCGCTCGTACCATCCTTCCCTCGACTCCGGCGGCACTTCGGTCGTCAGAACCGCAACCCGAATCCCCTCATTTGCCAGAATGTGCTCTAGCCTTCGAGTCACATCCCGCTTCTGCGTGTACACCGCATAGATTTGGCAGCGACGGCCGTGGGCGAGCTCTGCTTTCACTTCTTGTACCAGGCGGCACTCCTTGGCGTAGGCGAAGTCTTCGTGCAGGTCCTGTGTCTCGGCGATCAGGAATCTCTCTCGTCGCTGGGTTTCCGGGTCGAATTCCCAGCCGTACAAATTCCCGAGATGAAATGGCCGGTCGGGATACAGCAGGAGGGCGTTCAGCGCAACGCTCATCACTGATTGGTTGCCGCGATGCTCTTTCAGCGCGGTCTTCACGTCCTCTTCAAGCTTCTTGTAGGCTTGCTTCAGAGGAGCATCCATCTCTACGCTGAGGACTTCCTCGCGATAAGGCGGCAGCGCCGCTGAAATGTCTTCGAGAGAAATAAACGCCCCAAGGCTCATCAGGAAACGGCCAAAGAGCAGCGGCGACGCCCCCGGTCGCCTGCGAATGCGCTTTGTGACGCGCGCCTCCGAGCACGCATTGTCGGCTGGCTCAATTACGGTGACCTTTTCGAGCAGACCGTACGTCTCGGTGAAGGCCCGTACTCCGGCCTCGCCATACTCAAATCCTTCTTTGACCATCTTTCCGGCTTCGAGGCGGTAGAGAATATTGAAGACCTCGTCGGCATAGCCACCTAGCAGCGTGCCCGTGAGTACCGCCGTGTGCTGCGCACAAGCAGCCAGCGTCCCGAGTGCATTCCCTTGGGCCGTATCTCCTTTGAGCTCGTGCACCTCATCGGCGATGGCGTAGTCGAAGAAGTCTGGCATGTACCGGCCGATAAAATCGATGGGAGCAAAACGCCGAGTCTTTTTCCCGTCCGCTTGCCACAACGCGCTGTACAACGCCCGCCGCAGTTTTGCGGACTCGTCACCGTTCGGTGCGCCTAGAATCTCGCTCAGCTTGGCCTTCTTGAAATCGGCTGACAGCAATCGCTCGCCATCCTCACCTAAGTAGATCGGACAGCCAGTGTCGGAATTAACGACGCTTCCTTGGTATCGCCCGCATCGGGCATGCCCGTAGGCATGTCGCCAGAAGTAGCTGAGCTTCCCGCGCTCGCGCCCCACAATGAACACAGCGGGGAATCCGCAGATGGAATCCCACCGCTGGCGGGCCGTGCGAGCCCCTCTCCGAAGTCGCAACTCGGTCAGAGTAGTGCGCAGCCCTTCCCGCACGATTCGGCCATGGCGCAATCTCACTTCGTTGACTCCCGCATGGCCTGCAGAACTCGTCGGGGTACGCAGTCCGTCGATGAAGAAAACGCGCACGCGAGGTAAGGTAAGAAATGTTTCTCGAGCCCACTTCTCGACCAACTGCGGTGGAACCATGGCCAGGGCGGTAAAGGGCTTGCGGTCGCTGTGCACATGAACAGCGCCCAGCGAGATCAGCGTTTTCCCCGTTCCGCACTCCGCGATCACCGCTGCGCCGCGTGCCTGATTCCATCGCTTCACCACACCCATGATTGCGAGCGTCTGTGCGGGAAACGGCTTCCGGAGGAGTTGTTCGACCAGCGGTGACGGGGCATCCTCAAAGCCGTGCAACGGGGGATAAGTTTGAAGAATTCGCTCACCGAGCTCGGGGGCCCACGCACGGAGATAGGAGGAGATCGAATCGATATCCTTCGGTAATGGCATAGTCTTTTCCTCAGGGGGGTTTCAATCGACGCAGAAAAGTAACAGATAGAAAGAGTTTCAGGCTGTAGCAGGCGCGAGGGCCGATGCAAAAACGTCCTTCTGAATTTCGGCAGTGGTTACGTAGATATCGGTGTGCCGTACGAGCGCGGTGAACGCGACGCCGCTATCGCGGGCGATCATCTGGGAGCACTCTACAGTTGCAATCTGGCTTTCCGGAACACGAAAATCCGGTGGCGCGGTCACTATCTCTCGCGTGTCAACTTCAAGGTTTTCCAGCATCTCCTCCAACTCGACAGTGGACTCCTGAACTTCGCCCGGCGGGCTGGCTCGATTCAGCCAAGGGCTGAAATACTCCGGCGAAGAATCCCAGTAGTACGTCTCGTACGCCGAAGCATCGGTAGCCTTCTGTTCCCTCAGCACCGCAATTCGCCGTAGCGTGAGCTTCGCAAGTTCCGCGCTGATTTCAACGGCCGCATAATCGCAGCCGCCGCTGTAATCGGGGTTGCTGCTCCACACTTTCAGAATGACTCGCATCAGCGCCTCCTTCATACGGGACCGCCCAACCGCATCAGGTCTTGTTCGCGGCTTCGCGTTGCTCCAAATTCAAGCCTTCCAAGAAAGTGCGTGGCGACTTCCAAGAGATCGATCCGTTCTCTCCTGGTATTCGGATGAGATGGTCTCTCAGGGCTCTGCCAATCCATTTCAGAAACGTCTGCTTATTTCCTTTGACTAGAACGGGCGAGCAGCCAAGCCCGAGCAACGGCGTAATCGCTTTTCGTTGATCGAGTTCACCCATGAACCACGGCGCCCACTCCGGTACGACCGGAAGACCGTATCGGGACGCGACACGATAGAGCACAAACGTCGGATCGGCGTCACACAGAATCGTGCGTGCGCCCTCTCGATCCGAGCCCGGTTTCGTCTTGGCTAATTCGGCGGACACCGCCACCAAGTGCCGGACTGGATGCTTTTTGCCCGGAACAACCACGCTCCCGCGAAAGCATTGGGCTTCGGGCCCTAGAGATGCAGCCATAGGAGCGCAGGCGGGAAGTCGAATCTGGAACAAAGCTACCTCGGTTACCGCCGCCCACAGTGCCCCGATTTCCGAGTCGCCGCCGATCATCGAAATTAAATGAGCGTTGATGTGGCCTTGGTCGGCCTTTGTCGGTTCCAGAATGGCTCGGTCAACGTACACCCGAACGCGGGTGGTTGTGTCCTTCGTACGCTTCGTGAATTCGAGCGTTCCGAAGCCCTGGTGTGCGTTCTGCATGGTTATGATTCTCCTCGGTGTGACTCATCAAGCGGGTGGCATGAACTGTCGTGAACGAATGCAAGGGCTTGTCGGCGAGAGTATGGCTTACGTGAGGAGATGGGGTGCAACTAAACTAAGAAACTCGCGGGATGTGATGATCTTGGTCCTCTTCCAGTATCGTGGGAAGTGCCGTATGTTTCCCGTAATGAGATAATCCGCGCCGGCAACGTCCGCGCACTCTACGAAAATATTGTCGTCCGGGTCGCGCGTGACCTCGAGATGCCGCACTGGAGCCACCGAACGGGCGTTCTTCTCGACAAGCTGCAACAATTGCTGCTGAAGGCCTTTGCGGATCTGAAATTCTGGCCGCGAAAGCACGGCCCGATATTCTGCGACGATTGGGGCTGAGACGTAGAGCCGGGCTGGTTTGGTGAGCGCAAGCAGGAGGACCGTGCGTTGTAGTCCTTCGGGCTTCAGGGCGGCAGAGACGACGATATTGGTATCCACGACGAGGCGAAGCGAAATCATTTGCGCTTCGTTCGCTTGGCCCGCGTGTCCTTGATGATTTTGTCGATCTGCTGCGAACTCAGCTTGTCCGTGCCCTTTGCCTCGGATTCCTCGCCAAGGACCCTCAGAACCTCAGGTTCTGGAGCGGCAAGCCGTACGTAATCTCGGACGCTCAGCAACACCGCGCGCGGCGTGCCGCGCTTTTCGATCACGAGCGAGCGTCGCTCATCTTCCACGCGCTGTAGAAGATGGCCGAAATTCGTGCGGGCTCGCAGTGCGGAAACCACGATGCTATCGTTCTTCGCAGCTTTTGGCATCAGATGAACTCTCCAGTTCAATTATACGAAGTGGACAGTTAGGTCCGCAAATGATTTTGCCCTCCGGCTGGCACTTGCTGCCGCTAAGTAGTTGATGCGCGAATCGCGCTGGTCGCCTTGGAATACACCGTCCAGTACTGCCGCGCATCATCCACTTCCGCGGGCTGGACAATACCGCCAGGTTCTACGCGCACAGCGGGGAAGTTGCTCTCATGCAGGGCTTCGGAGTAATGCCATTCCTGGCCGTCTGAAACAATGAGGTGATCGCCATAAGCACCGGGACACGAGCCATTGCAGACCAAGAAAGGCACGCTCTTCAGCGCGGTCAGCTCGTCGTAATGTCCGCCGCTGGCTTCATCATCCACCATAACGATGGCAGCCAGGAGTTCATTTCCGTCGACTGACATAGCCCTTGATTCTTCGACTCTGTAACCCATCCTTTCAAAGGTATCTTTGTCTCGCTCAGCGCAAACGAGTGTTGAGTAACACCGATCACCCATGGTTTGTCTCCCCTCTTTGATGGTCCAGTTTTACTTCAAGGTGGTGATCTCCCCTGTGCAAAAGACCAGCGTCAGTTCGTTCGAGAACCGTTCTTTCTCTCGAATGACCGTCTTTCCGTCTTCTTCCTCTTCGGATTTGTCCACCAGCTTGACCGACTGCCAGTGCGCGATGTGGCGCGTCTCGCCTTCGCCGAAAATACCGTTGAGCATTCCGGCTGTGCAGAGCAACCCAACATGCCCGCCGTGCAAAGGCGTGAGCGGCCGACCGCTGACATCCGACTGAGGAGCGAAAAGAATGGCTGAGGCTTGACGGTAGGCGGAGGACCTTGGAAGAAGGTCTTCGATTTCGTCCAAGGGCAACCCCCGATAAACCATCCGCACTGCCTCTCCCGGGGGAACCGCATACACGGGGTCTGGCTCTGTGGGTAAGGGCGAGAGCCTCTCTGGGTCTGCCGCCAGAGACTCGAACCGCATTCGGGCGCGCGTGATTTCGGCATCTTGAACTCGATCCCTTTCGGCCCGCGTGCGTCGCCCTCCTATCACAATGACCTGCTTATATTTCACGCTCTCGGGTTCCGTGAACCGGTGGACGCGTACGTCGCGGAATTGATGCGCTAGGATCTGACTGCAATCGTGGAGGTACCGGCCAGGGATAACCATCACTAAGATCCCACTCCGCTTTAGCCAGCGATAAACATGATCGAGGAACAGCCGTTCCATGCGCTGCGATCTTTCCTCGCCGATCTCGAAGTCGTAAGGAGGGTTCAAATAGATCAGCGAGAACGATTCCACCGGGCACTGCACGTCAAAGCAGTTGCCGTGAATCACCTCGATATCCTTGTTCCGGGCCTGCTCGGCGCGGCCAGCGTCCAACTCAACGCCATAGCGCAAAACTCCTTTGTCAGAAGTGATTTGAGCGAACGCTCCACCATCGCCCACACAAGGATCGAGCGCGCAGCACTGTTGGTCCGGGAATGCCAAGAATCTCCGAATCCGCTCCGCCTCTGGCGGTGGCAACGGATAAAAGCCAAGACGTGTTCGACCGGCAAGACGCACGGCAACCTCCAAGTACGGGAATTGTGGGGGAGGAGAAAAAGGAGCTATTCGACGAAAGATCCGTTGCGCTTACTCGCCGCACTGCCCATATTCCTTCAGTTTTCGATAGACGGTGGTTTTGCCAATACCCAACAGCCGTGCGGCAGCGATTTTGTCCCCCTCGGCTACCTCTAGCGCCTTCATGATGGCGCTCCGTTCTAGTTGAGCTAAGCTCTGCGTGTCCGTCGCCGAGCAGTTATTGGCGATCTTTTCGGGGATTGGATAACCATCTTCGTTCCTGAGGACCGGCCCCGAACCGAGCGCGATCGAGCGCGCCACGAAGTTCTCTAGTTCACGCACGTTTCCCGGCCAGTTGTAGGAAGTTACGAATCGCCAAAACTCGTTAGAAATGGTCTCTACGGGCCGCATTGGGTCGGCGTGTCTTTCAAGGAATGCGGCGACGAGGAGCGGGATATCGGCTTTCCGCTCACGTAGCAGGGGCATCTCGATGGGGATGACATTCAGGCGATAATAGAGGTCGCTCCTAAATCTTCCGGCATCGACAGCATTCCTCAAATCGCGATGTGTTGCCGCGATGAATCTAACGTTGACTGGCCGGGCCTGCGCGGAGCCGACCGGCCGGACCTCACGTTCTTGAATTACGCGAAGAAGTTTCGCCTGCAATTCAGTTGGCAATTCTCCAATCTCGTCCAAGAACAGGCTGCCGGCGGCCTCAACCAGCCCCTTCTTATTTGCATCCGCGCCCGTGAAGGAGCCTCGCAGATGGCCGAACAATTCGGACTCGATCAGCGTCTGCGTTAAGGATGAGCAATCTACGGCAACAAACGGAGCGTCTCTCCGTAGACCCGAATTGTGAATACATCGAGCCACAAGTTCCTTCCCGGTGCCAGTCTCACCGAGAATCAGTACCGGAAAGGGACGGTCCGTTGCCTTGCGGATAAGCTCGTGAACCATCCGCATCGCCGCGGAAACGCCGATCAGACCTCCCTGGCCAGCCATGGAAGCCAATTGGGCTCGGAGCGCGTGAAGTCCCATATTTTGCGATTGTGGAACTCGGTAATCCTCAATGGTTTGCGATTCACCTGAACGCGGGAAGGCTTCGGTGAAACAACCTCCACTCGACATAAGCACACCGCCTTTTTATGCGTTTTGAAAAACGAAAATCCCACTGCATGCGGTCAGAATCCCGGCGCCTTGACCGGGCGATGGGTCTCTATGACGAGCGTCCACTGATTTGGCAAACAGCCAACTCATTGTTACAGTCCGCCGCGAAATGGACGAGGCGCTGAAGGCCATCGAAGGTTCACAACCGAGTATTGGTGAGCGAACCGTTCTTAAACTGAAACCCAAAGGTGCGAAAACGGAGTGCCTGTTTGTGGATGGCACGTCCATCTTGCTGTCGAATTTCTTGGCCGGTTTCGTTCGCACCGGCGACGAATTACTTTTTCCTTTGGAGCTGCAGGCAACCGGCGCCGGCACACAAATCTACATTCGCAAAACAAGTACCCAGGAAAAAAGGAATGACGCACTTCAGGCCGAGATCGGCTACGCGACACAGCCGAGGAGAGACAAGCGAGGTAATCTGTTCGTTTCCGCTGAGGTGGTCGGTGGTTCTCTGGGGATCTCCGCCATCCACCTGCGTTGCGAGGCGTTGAAGGATTATTTCTATGTTGGCAATCGTCGGCGCGCGTGGGACCGGCAACCTTCGTTGTACGAACTGCTGCGGGTCAATACCAACGTAGCCCCGGCCGAACTGCGCCTCGCCTTCAAACTTCGCACGCTCGAACTCCGCGCGGCCCACGCACCAGCCGGCGAACTTCGTGCGCTAGAGCGCGCTTTCAATATCCTGGCGCATCCAGAACTGCGCGCTTGCTACGACGCCCTCCTGAATGACCCTGCAGCGCCTGCACTCTTTCCGCACAACGGCTTTGGTTCCTTGCTGGTTGCTGGAGATCGCTCCCGTGACGGCACGACCTTCTACGCTTTCCGCATCCTCTCGTTCTTGCCCGAACAGAAGACGAAGCGCATGCAAGTGCCACTGCGGAAATGCACTTTCTACGACGATCGCGCGATCTATCGAGACGCGCAGCGGAAGTGCGAAATCATGTTCGATCAGGCGGCGGTCCCGCTTTCGTGGGATTCCACCTGGAACCAGTGGAAACATCTGCTCGGCGCGAAGATCGGCATTAAGGCAGCCTTCATCCAGAGCGGGAAATATCGGCGCCGCGGTGAGGCATGGCATTTCGTCCGGTGGGAAACTGCGCTGCCGAGCCGCATTGAAGCTACGCTCCCGGTCAACATTGCCGAGCAAATTGGTGAGGCGCGTCACACGCATCATCGCTTCGGTCAATTCGCTGAAGCCCTCGACAGAATCCGGACGCGCACTGAATCTGCGCCCATCGAAAGAGCTGACCTGCAAAGGCTCTGTGCCGGCTTAGGCATCCCTGGGGATTTCGACGTCGCGTTAATCACATGGAAGGCAGACTACGACGCCTTCTATCACAGGCAACTGTGCAAGCGAGCCCGCCGACTCTACGTGTTCCGGTCGGAGTACATCTTCGACCTTGAGAAGTGGGTCATTGTCGAAATACCGCAGCTCGGCCACGCCACCTATTTATTCTCCAAGCCTGCCAGCATGACCGAGTTCTTGGCTCTCTATACGATGGTCACCAGAGAAGACATTCTCCAGAACCGCGGCAACGTGGCCGAGAAGCTCGGCTTCTTGGGTCGAATTATTCATGGCCTCAAACCGCAAGCGTGGTTGAAGGAACTAAAAGTGCGCCTCGGTGAGGTCGTTGATTATGCCGACATTTCCGAATAGAGGATTTGGAAGACTTGCGACAACGGGATTCAGAACGGAGCCGCTTCGCTTTCCGCGCCCGTGGCGCTACTCGCTGTGCCATCGGAATTATTGTCGTTGTGGCTCGAATTCTTCGCCTCTCCAAGTACCCGCAGAGACGCTACGACGACTTCAGTCACCGTTTTCGTCGCACCTTCCCGATCCTCGAATTTCCGAGTCTGCAGCCGGCCTTCGACAAAGACTACGGTCCCTTTCGCCACAAACTGTTCTGCGATCTGCGCCAGCTTGTCCCACGCGACGCAACGAACCCATTCCACGTGCTGGTTTCCATCCTTCTTGTTGCGGAATGGTTGATTGATGGCGAGCGAGAAATTCGCGACAGATTTGCCCGCAGACGTGGATTTCACTTCTGCATTCTGCCCGGCATTCCCGAGAAGAATGACTTTGTTTACTCCGATGCTGGACATGATGTGTGGGCCTCCATTTACCCGAGAAATTCAAAAGGTAGCCATGAAACGGGGGATTGGCGAAAAAAGGGACCAAGAGAAAAGCGAATCGCGGCAGTGCTAGCCTTCAGGCGGCAAATTCAGACAAAACCCAAGCGCTCCAACAAATTGCAATTCCCTTCAGACGCCGCAGTCCGTACTACGCGCAACGAAATGACCTTCACACCCTCGCCCATCCGGTTTGACAGCATGGCCGGACGGCTTACGATTTGCTTCGAACGTAGCGAGGCCGGATGGACAACGGAAGACCGCCGATTGGAAAGAGACAGGTTGGTGACCCAACCGTCGTCGCCTGCGTGGTATTCCAAACCCGAGATCCCGAGCATCTCTTGGAACTGTTGCGCGAAGCGTTGACCGGAATCGCTGATCCTTTGCCGGAAACCTCGGCATCCTTACCAACAATTGCTCCACGGAGCGATTCCGATCCGTGGCTAAGGCACCCCGAGGCTGCGGAATATCTTGGAATAGCAACGAGCACGCTCTACCGATACGCGTGCCAGCAGAGGATTGAATCTCGGAAGCTCTGCGGTCGTCTTGAGTACCGTCGCTCCGTGTTGGACAAATTCAAAGATTTGCACATCCGCCCGGCCGCCCGATGGCCCTCCCCAAGGCGTATAATTCCTGCGGCGCTCGGCTCCGGCAAGTGAGAGGAGCGTCAGTGGGGCTATACAAAAGGAAAGACTCGCGATTCTGGTGGATGGACTACACGGCGAAAGGCGAACAACGGTGCGAGTCGACCAAAACCTCCAGCAAAGATCTGGCAAAGAAGATATGGAAGAAACGCGAAGCCGAGATCGCACTGGGGCGTTTTCAGGTCGGCTGGCCCGGCGAGCGAATGACCTTCGCAGCATTATGCGAAGAGTTTTTAGATTCGCACAGTTCGACGCTTTCTCCGAAAAGTCAGGAAAACCACCGGATTTTCAGCAAGCATCTGCGAAGCTACTTTGGGGACCGCAAATTGACGGATATCGATGAGCGGGCCGTCGTGGACTACCGCAATTATCGACGCCGCCAGCCGTTAAGGTGGAATCCAAAGCGAACGGTGAAAGGGGCTACGGTCAACCGGGAGTTAGCGTGCCTACACTGCATCTTCCAGTTTGCGCTCAAGCGAAAATACATTGGCGAGAATCCGACCGCCGGTGTGAAGCATTTCAACGAGCGTATTGAGAGGCCAACCAAGAGTATGCTCACTGTAGAAGACGAACATCGGATCCTTGAAGCGGCGCCGCCGTACCTCCGGGTTGCGATTGTGCTGCTCGTTCAGACCGGTGGGAGAACCTACAGTGAGGGATTGTCGCTGAGGTGGGACCAGGTGGACCTCGCCCACGGTGTCATACATCTCGGCGGCAGCGTCAAGACGACCGACTCAGCTCAGCCGTTGCCTTTGAGCCGGTTGGCTTGCGACGTTCTCAAGGAATGGAAGAAGGAGCAGGGTTCGGAGAGTCCATTTGTATTTCCGAGCCCGAAGACGCAGGGCAAACCTATATGCAGCGTCAAACACGCATGGCGGACGACTCTGAAGAACGCTGGTGTGCCGTACTTCCCGATTTACAATCTGCGTCACGTATTCTGCACGCGACTCAGTTGGGTCGCTCCAGATGCGGTGGTGCAGCGGGCGATGCGGCACAGCAGTCCAGAGACGAAACGCCATTACCAGCTCGGTATGGTTGATCAGGTTCGTGAGGGCATTGAACAGGCCAACGAACGAGCCTATCAGGGGAAACAGAAACTACTACGTTTTTACTACGTTTCTCCCAAAGAAGAAAAAGAGGCTGCCGAGGCCTCGTAGTAAGTGATTGAAATTGCAGGCAGATGGTTGGTGGACGTGGCCGGGATCGAACCGGCGACCCCCTGCTTGCAAAGCAGGTGCTCTCCCAGCTGAGCTACACGCCCAAAAGTGAGGGACGCTCTGATTCTAAGGCACTTTCTTATTTGACCGTTACTCCAATCCTCATTTCCAACTCCGCTGTGCCAAAACTG
>JBOGNC010000002.1:0-57753 GCA_050747045.1 Candidatus Acidiferrales bacterium
GCCCGTCTCCGTAGGTTTCTGCCGCGATGTTCCGGTCGCAATTCCAGGGCTCGCAAGCCCCATGCCGTCTTGGTCTTATTCCTGACAGACAATCCTCCGGCATTTGTGCTATAGAGGTATCTTCTGGGTAAGGCACCGTCCTGCGCTCGCCTTGTGGCGGGAGAAGTCTCAATGCCCTCATAGGCGAGCCGCCAAGTTCCCAGCTAAAGCGACGTGGACTCTGAAGTGTCCGCGGACGCCGTACTTCTTCCGGGCCGAAGGCAATGACTCACACGCACGACGGAACTGATCCCGGGGCAACTGGCGAAACCGATTCTTTCGCGATTGTGGCGGTCGGCGCCTCGGCGGGCGGCCTGGAAGCATTCACTCAGCTGTTGCATTCCCTCCCGAACGATACTGGCATGGCTTTCGTCCTGATCCAGCACCTCGACCCCAAGCACCACAGCGCGCTCTCCGAATTGCTCGCGAAACAGACTGGAATGACCGTCGCTGAGGCGAAGAATGGCACCAGAGTCGAGCCAAATCACGTCTACGTGATTCCACCGAACGTGAATATGGGAATCGCGCAGCATCGTCTGCGGCTCACGCCGCGCTCCGGGGAATCTGGGCTTCACACGCCCATTGATTTCTTCATGCGGTCGCTGGCGGAGGCCGGGAACAGCCGCTCGATTGGCGTGGTTTTGTCAGGTACGGCTTCCGACGGAACGCGTGGCTTGGCCGCGATTAAGGCGGAAGGCGGCATTACGTTTGCGCAGGACGAGAAGTCCGCAAAGTACTCCGGGATGCCGCATAGCGCCGCCGCGTCCGGCTGCGTCGATTTCGTCCTGCCGCCCGAACGGATAGCCCAGGAGCTGAGCAGGGTCAGTGGTCACCCTTACCTGAGCGCAAGCCGCACCCGCGCCACTGGCACGCACGACAAAAGAACGAGCGAAGATCGGGGCTTCAGCCGGATCTTCGCCGTCCTCCGCAAGGCTGGGGGAGTTAATTTCTCGCAGTACAAGTCAGGTACGATTCAGAGGCGCACGCTCCGCCGAATGGCAATTCATAAGATCCAAGGCGTAAGCGAGTACGCGAAGTATTTGGACAAACATCCCGATGAAGTGGAGACGCTCTGCCAGGATCTGCTCATACCGGTCACAAGTTTCTTCCGCGATCTGGAAGCGTTCGAAGCACTGAAGGCGAAAGTGTTCCCAGCCGTCTTGAAGGACAAATCCGCCAAGGGAACGATAAGGATCTGGGACCCGGGATGTTCGACCGGCGAAGAAACCTACTCTCTGGCGATGGTTCTGCTTGAATTTCTGGGCGACCGAATCTCTAACCTTGAAATACAGCTCTTTGGGACGGACGCCAACGAACGAGGCGTCGAAAAGGCTCGCGCCGGGCTCTATCACGAACGCATCTCCCATGAGATGTCGCCGGAGCGATTGCGGCGCTTTTTTACCAAGGTCGACGAAGGCTACCGGGTTAGCAAGACGGTTCGCGATCTTTGTGTTTTCGCCAGGCAAAACCTGGCGGAGGACCCTCCCTTTTCTCAAATGAACATGGTCGCCTGCCGCAATATGCTCATCTACCTTGGGCCCGAATTGCAAAGAAAGGTCGTCCCTATCTTGCATTACGCGCTGCGGCCCTCCGGCTTTCTCATGCTCGGGAGTTCCGAAAGCCTTTCCGCGTTCCCTGGCTTGTTCGCTCCGGTGGACAAGAAACACAAGATTTTCGTCAAGAAGCTGTCCATCGGCAGGCTGCATTACGATTTCTCCGCCAATCGCTATCCCCGCGAAACTTCCGTCTCCGCTCCATCCAACCCGAGTCCGGCTGCATTTGATTTGCAGCAGCAAGAGGACGCGGACCAGCTGGTTTTGAAAAACTACGCGCCGCCGGGACTGATCGTAAACGAAATCCTGGAAATCCTTCAGTTTCGCGGCGCCGTCGGGCCTTACGTGGAACCAGCCTCGGGAAAGGCGAGCCTTCAGCTTTCGAAGATAGCCAGGAGGGAGCTTGCCGCCGAGCTGCGGTCCGCGGTCAATCAGGCGAAGAAGCATCATGCGCCGGTGAAAAGAAAGGCGGTGGAATTTAGCCGTAACGGACAGATAAAGGCGGTGGACATTTCCGTCGAGCCGCTGGGGCCTTCGAGCGAGAGCGGCCAATATTTAATCCTATTCGAAAAGGCGGCGCCACCTCTGTCGCTGCCCGCTAGAATCGCCGGAAAGTCGCGGAGCGGCCTTGGGCGCGCGGCAAAAGGCGAGATCGCGAAGTTGCGCCGCAGGCTTTCCGCGGCCGAGGAGCATCTTCACTCTCTCGCAGAATCCAAGGAAGCGAGTGATGAAGAATATCAGTCGGCCAACGAGGAGATACTTTCCGCCAACGAGGAATTGCAAAGCACCAACGAAGAGCTGGAAACTTCCAAGGAAGAGCTTCAGTCCGCGAATGAGGAGCTTAACACCGTCAATGACGAACTGCACAGCCGCAATGTGGAGCTGGATCGGACCAATAACGATCTAAACAATCTGCTTAGCAGCACTACCCTGCCGGTGGTAATGGTGGACCGTGGCCTGTGCATCCGGCGTGCCACCGCCGCTGCCGCGAAGTACTTCAATATCCTCCCGTCCGATATGGGCCGCCGCATTTCAGATATTCGCCCGGATATCAATGTTCCCGATTGGGAGATTTTGATTGCCGGTGTAATCGACACGCTCGCTCCGAAAGAAATGGAAGTTCAGGATAAGCAAAACCACTGGTATTCCCTGCAAATGAGGCCATATCGCACGCTGGACGATAAGATCGACGGAGCGATTCTGATTCTGTCGGATATCGACCTGGCGAAGCAAGCGAGCGAGCGCATGAGAAAGTCCAAGGAGTTCCTGGAAGACATCGTGGATACCGTACGGCAACCACTCTTGGTCCTCGATTCCAGCGTGAAGGTGCTCTACGCCAACCCTGCTTTTCTTAAGACGTTCGGCGCCAATCGCGAGGAAACGAACGGAAATTCCCTTTATCGCTTGCAAAACGGCCGGTGGAATACCGCGAAATTGCGAGAAGCGCTTGAGCAAGTCATCTCCACGGGTACTGCCGTGCAAGATTTCGGAGTCGAAGCCGAATTCCCACCCCTGGGAGCAAAGAGGATGTTGCTGAATGCACGACGAATCGAGGACGGCCGTGATGACCGGCCTATGATGCTCCTCGCGATCGAGGACATCACCGAACGCAAGCGCAAGGAAGAAAATACTTTACAATTGGCTTACAATAAACTCCAAGAGCACGCCGACGAGTTAGGTCGCTTTAACCGAGCCGCGGTCGGGCGCGAACTTCGCATGATCGAGCTGAAGAAAGAGATCAACGAACTCTGCCAGAGTCAGGGTGAGACGCCGCGATATTCTCTTGAGTCCGGGCCGGATCAAGCGGAGCACTCGGAGAGCGAATGAGATCGAGCAAGGATAAGTCTCCGATAATGGCTCGCAACGGCAAATCGGCGCCGCTGAAGTCCATTCTGTGCACCGAGGAATTGAACCGCCGGCCCTCGCGCCCACCGGATTACCACAAGGAAAACCGTGCCCTGGTGTCGCTCGCTCAAGCGCTGGCCGATTCTCCAAAGACCATCCTTCAAACATTGGCCGACACGATCCTGGAGGTCCTCGGAGTAGGCACATCCGGAGTCAGTCTGCTTGCGCGAGATGAAAGTGCATTTTACTGGCCGGCAGTCGCGGGCGCGTGGAAAGAGCACGTTGGCGGCGGCACGCCGCGCGATTTTGGGCCCTGCGGAACCGTGCTGGATCGCAATGCTCCGCTGATGTTCCAGCATGCCGAACGGCATTTTACGTATCTGCAGACCGTTGCGCCTCCGATGGAGGAGGCTATGCTGGTCCCGTTTTACGTGGCAGGGAAGGCGGTTGGGACCGTCTGGGCAATCGCCCACAGCGAGCGCCGAAAATTTGACGCCGAGGATCTACGTCAACTCGTCAGCTTAGGCAGATTCGCATCGGCTGCATACCAGACGATCAACTCCTTGCAGCTGTTTGAGCGACGGGGCGAAAGATTGGAGCAAAGCCAGACCGTTCTCACTCAACAGATGGCGGAAATCCAAAAGTCCAGCGAGGGGAGCCGAGACTCGCGGCGCGCTGCGCTCAACCTGATGGAAGACGCCGTGCGTTCCCGCCAGGACCTGGAAAAACTCAACATCGAATTGGGCGAGAGTGAAGAGCGCTACCGCACTTTGTTTGCCCTCAGTCCCGTGGCGATCTATACCTGCGATGCTTCGGGGGTCGTCCGCGATTTCAACCAGCGCGCCGCGGAACTCTGGGGTCGGAGGCCAAACCTTGGCGATCAATACGAGCGCTTCTGTGGATCGTCAAAACTGTTTACTCCCGAAGGCGTTTTCGTGCCCCACGAACAATGCCCCATGGTTGACGTGCTGTCCGGCAAACTCCCGGGCGTGCGCGACATGGAAGTGCAGGTCGAGCGGCCGGACGGCTCGCGCATCACGGTCATCGTCAATATCGCACCGTTGACAAATGAACGCGGAGAAATTATAGGGGCGGTCAATTGTTTTGTGGATATCACGGATCGGATAAAGGCAGACGCGAAGTTGCAGAAAAGCGAGCAGACGTTTCACAGCATCTTCGACCATTCCAACGACGCGATCTTTATCATCAATCCTGCCCGGGACGCCATCGTCGATGTCAATGTGAAGGCATGGCAATTGTTGGGCTATTCGCGCGAGGAGCTGCTCTCGCTTCCTATCTCCGCCGTTCACCCCGGCGAGATGCCCGCCCTGCAAGAATTCGCGCAATCGGTCGCCAGGAGCGGCAAAGGCTGGACGGATACACTGACCTGCCTCCACAAGGACGGGCACTTGATCCCGGCCGAGATTTCCGCCTCGATGATCGAGCGGGACGGCTCGATGTGCATGATTGCGCTGGTGCGTGACATCACGGAGCGCAAACACGCGGAGAAGGCCCGGGCGCAATTGGCGGCCATTGTTGAATCCTCCGACGATGCGATGGTCAGCGAAACGCTCGATGGCACCATTACCAGTTGGAATAAAGGTGCGGAGCGGCTATTCGGCTACGCGGCTGAAGAAGCGATCGGCCAGAACATCACGTTCATTATTCCCGACGACCGTCTGCACGAAGAAAGAACGATTCTTGAGCTGCTTAATCGAGGCGAACGCGTCGAGCATTTCGAAACGGCTCGCAAGAGTAAGGGCGGATCGCTTCTGGATGTTTCGCTCACCATCTCGCTGATGAAAGGCACGGCAGGGCGCATCGTCGGCGCATCGAAAGTCGCGCGCGACATAACGCAACAGAAACGGGATCGGCATGCGCTCCAGGAGGCGCACGACCGTCTCGAATACCTCGTGGAACAGCGCACCGCCGCCGTTAGAAAACTTTCTGCCGAGGTTATTCGATCGCAGGACGAAGAACGGCGGCGGATTTCCCGCGAATTGCACGACAGCGTCGGGCAGTATCTTTCGCTCGCGAAAATGACCGTTGAAGAGCTAAGGAACTCGACGGCGCCCAAGAAGGAAGCCAAAGCCCTCTCGCAAGTGTCCGATATTTTGGATAAATGTCTGGCTGAAGCGCGTACCATTTCGCATCTGCTTCATCCGCCGCTCCTCGATGAAGTTGGACTGGCGTCCGCTGCGCATTGGTACGTCGAAGGCTTTTCCAAACGAAGCGGCATTCAAGTGAATCTGAATGTTTCTGAAGATCTGAAGCGATTGCCTGGGATGCTGGAGATTGTGTTGTTTCGCATCCTGCAAGAGAGCCTGACGAATGTGCATCGCCACGCCCAAACCCAGTCGGTAGACGTTCAAATTCAGGTTGGTGCTGGCGAAGTTACACTTGACGTACGAGACCACGGTAGGGGGATTCCGCCGCAATTGCTGGAGAGATTTAGAAGCACCGGCCAAGGCGCTGGCATGGGCTTGGTTGGTATGCGGGAGAGGATCCTCGAGCTTGGTGGACGGTTCGAAATACAGTCCAATAAGAATGGCACCTTGCTCCGAGTCGCCGCTCCCTTGTCCGCTGGCGATTCGCCAGACAAAGCTGCCGCAGCGGGAAACCACGGTTAACCGGACGCCGGGATTGCGATACCAGTGACGCACATCATCGGCATTTGCATCTGACTAAGTCGCAATTGCTTCGCGAGCAAGATGTGCGGGCGCGGGCTCTGCAAGTGCAGTGGGTACCGTAGGTCGGATGGGGTGAGCGATGGGATTTGAAAACGAGGGACAAATCCTAAACGCCAGTGAGATCATTGCGCTTACCCCGTCGTTCTGCCCCAAACCGGCCCACTGAACGCGAGTTTTGATACCAAATTGATACCAAAATTATGGCGGAGATTGTCAGAGGTGAAGCTCCGGCTGCTCCGCGAAAAGGAGGCAGGAATAGCAGTCGCGAATGAGCCGAGCACCAGGGTGCTACAACAGTGCGCGAAAAAGCGCCAAGGCGATAGCGCCAGCGACCGCTACGGCGGAAATAAATGCAGAGAAGCCCCAGCGCGATTCAAAGGACTCGCCTGCCGAGGCACGGTAGAGAGCTTCGAGGGCCAGAAACGCGACGGACGCGAGCGGGGCGACAACCAGGGCGAGGAGCGGACGCTCCAACAGCACGACGAAGTACAGCCACAGAGACGCCGAGAGTAGGGCGAAAGGGCTACGCAGCAAATCGTCAAACACGAAATCGAGGAACGGATCGAGCAAGCCGCGAAGCTTTTCCCAGCCGTCGGGAAGGCCTAAAGGATTAGGCGCGCGGAGACGCCCACTCCGCTGAGCCGCGAACTCCGCGCCGGATTTGATGCGAGCGGGCATATCTGCTTTCGAGGGGCTCGACGGTAGCGGCGGAATGATGGGCTGTCAAGAGCGCGCTGAGGGCGAAGGCGAGCGTTCCAACTTGATAAGAATCGAATAACAATCAAGTTGAAGTAGGGCGCGCCGCGACGCACCGGAACGTTTGAAAAGAATCGAAAAACAATCAAAGAGCGAATCGGCGGAATGGCTGATTGTGCCGTCCCTGAACGGCCGGCGGCCCATACTTGCTCGGAAATGGTAATATCCCGGCCAGCTCCATCCTGTGCGAGGTGCTTGTGAACGGCCTGATCATCAGGAGCCCGTGGGTCGAGATGATTCTCGACGGTAAGAAGACTTGGGAAATTCGCGGAAGCTACACGCACATTCGCGGCAAGATTGCTCTTATTCGAGGCGGGAGTGGCCTGGTCGTAGGTGCTTGCAATTTGGTCGATGTGGTCGGGCCTCTGAAACGCACGGAATTTCGAAAGCATAGGCGCAATGTCGGGCTAAAGCCGTCCGAAGCGCGGTGGCTACCCTACGAGAACACTTACGCGTGGGTATTGAAAGGCGCGAAAAAATTCAGGCGTCCTCGGCGCTATCGGCATCCGTCAGGCGCCGTCATTTGGGTTAGGCTTTCGGGTTTCAGGTCGGCACCGAGGTGACGTAATTCACGTTTCGACCTCTTCAAGTCGGGCTATGTATTCAGCGGGCAATCGCCAGAATTTCGCCCCTTCAACGATCAGGTGCTTGTACTCCTCATTTGGGAGCGGCGGGTTCGGTTCCTTTCGAGCGAAGTAAATGCAGACCGTCACTGGTTTGTGCTCATCCCCATCAGCCAGAACTTCTCGCTTGTCGCGCGTGTACGCGTTCGTTTCCCGTCCCGGCACATACCCCTCAGAGCGATCCAAATTCCCGAAATCGCGTTCGCTGACTTCGTATACCACGCCCCAAAGGTCCAAATGTTCGTCGGGAACGCCATCGGCGACGCCACAACCCCGCTTGATCGATTTTCTAGTGAACGCCAATCGATGCCCGGGAAGGCGCGCTATGCAAACGAATTGTGCCGAGGGGCAGCGTTCACGCATCTGAACCCAGTCCATATTCGACGCGTAGGCGAAGTACAACATTTTGCGGAATGCTATCAGAAATCATAACGTCAGGCGCAGCGTTGATTTTATTTGCTTGGCATGGCGATATCGTCTTGGTTAAATGCAGTGCTACCAATTGGCAGGCGATAAAACCCAGGAGAATTCGTTAGGCTAGGATTGGCGTTGATCGGTTTCGGAGAAACTACCATGTGGATTCCTAAGGACCTTGGCTGGATGGCGACTCGCTTGAAAGAGGGCCACCGAGTGAATCGCATCACGGTACGCGACCTGCTTCGCATGTTTAAGGCTGAGCGTCGAGGCCTGAACAAGGTCAATGACATACGAACCGCCTTGGACGAATTGGGATTACAGACTGAACCAGATTTCGAGTCGACGTGGATCGATGGTCCAATCAAGGTCTGCCTGAAGAACGGGACGAATGACGCCCTTAAGACGCCGGAAGCCCAGCTTGACGCTGAGGATGGGTCGCAGGACGCAGAAGGGGCCGAGGAAGAATCCGACGGTGCCGAAGTCCAACAGAGCGGGTCGGGCGTAGTCGCGTTGCCGCCAATAGTCGTTTCGAACGAGGGCGTGGTAGAAACGGCGCTGAGCGAACCTCCGGACCCGACTTTTCGCATTGGAAGTCTACCAGTAGCCAACAAGCCGTTAACTACTGTCGGCCAAGACGATACCTTGACGAAGGCAGTAACGAAAATGCTGCAATTCGATTATTCACAGCTTCCAATCATGCATGGTGAGCGCGAAGTGAAAGGCATGATTTCTTGGAAATCAATCGCGTCGAGATACGCGATCGGTGGAGAGTGCGGCAAGGTACAAGCGTGCCGTGAAGATGCTCAGGTTGTAGACGGAAATGGGACCTTGTTCGACGCAATCCCGACGATTGTTAAGCACGGTTATGTTCTGGTACGCAGTGAGTCTGACCGAAGAATAACCGGCATCGTCACTGCGAGCGACTTGAGTCTCCAGTTTCAACAATTGGCGGAGCCGTTTCTCTTATTGAGGGAGATCGAGCTGCATATCCGACAGCTGCTTCAGGACAAGGTCACGTCCAAAGATCTGGAGTTGCTTGGAGGGGGGGATGCTGGCGTTCCATCGCCAAAATCGATAAACGATCTCAGTTTTGGTGGCTACGTGCGTCTCCTGCAGGACTCGAACGTCTGGGCGAAACTCTCATTGAGAGTTGACCAGGCTTCGATGACATCGCAATTAGAACAAGTGCGTGTGATCCGAAACGATGTGATGCACTTTGATCCCGACCCTCTGACAGGAGATCAGCTTGAGGTGTTGAAAAACGCGTCGAAATTCATGCAGCAACTCTACGAACTATTGCCTTAGGGACGGACAGTGAACGGCCCTGTCACAGGGAGCGCAGCGGATGGCGTCAGGCACAAAATCCCCGAAAACCGTTAAAAGCAAGATCGCCAAGAATTACCGGCATCCTGAATCCGAAAGCCCGATGCGGCCGGAAGTCGGCACGCAGGCGCAATTCAAGAAAAAGCTCCCGCCGAAAAAATACCGCTACGACGATTCGCTCGCTCCTTCGCTCGAATGGGACGGGCAGAATTCGGCGCGCGAACGCGGCGAGGCGCTGATCCGCGAGGTTCTCGAAGCGGAGACGCTCGAAAAAGCCAAGGCTGCCGGCGCGAAGCTGAAAGCCATGAGCAAGCCGTTCCTGAACTGGGCGGGCAAAGCGGAGCGGCTGTCGTTCGAAGTGCCGACACTTCCGCTGTTCATCCACGAGCGGCTTTCCACGAAGGCGATTCTCGACACGCTGAAAGGCCACAAGCGCGACAAGCAGACCGATATGTTCGATCTGTGGGGCGATCCGCAGCACTCGATTGCCGATCAAGTGCTTCGCGCCTACGAGCACAAGGATAAATGGGTCAACCGGATGATCCTGGGCGATTCGCTCGTCGTGATGAACTCGCTCCTGCATTACGAGAACCTCGGCGGGCAGGTCCAGATGATCTACATCGACCCGCCGTATGGAGTGAGATTCGGCTCGAATTTTCAGCCGTTCGTTCGCAAACGAGATGTCGGTCACAACGACGATGAGGATTTAACGCGCGAGCCCGAGATGGTGCAAGCCTATCGAGACACTTGGGAACTGGGCCTGCATTCGTATTTGAGCTACTTGCGCGATCGGCTTTTGCTTTCACGGGAACTTCTTTCCTCATCGGGCAGCATTTTTGTGCAGATAAGTGACGCAAACCTGCACGGCGTTCGTGAACTTCTAGACGAAACCTTCGGTTCTGAGAATTTTTGCAGTGTAATCCCATTTATAAAAATGGGGGTGCAGACCTCAACGCTGCTTCCGACGAATTATGATTTCTTGCTCTGGTACGCGCGAGATCGCGAGAGGGTGAAATATCGGCAGCTTTTTTTGGAGAAAGGCTTCGGTGTCGAAGGTGATGAGCAGTACCGATACGCGGAATTACCTGATGGCCAGAGACGCAGACTGACTTCGGACGAAACGAGAGTCGAGGATTTGCCCGCTGGCAGTCGCTTTTTCAGGCCCAGTCCTTTGATCTCCGCAGGCTTCCGGCAGAATACGACAGTGCCGTTCAGGTTTGAGGGTAGGGAGTTTCACCCGGGAATGGAGCACAACTGGAAAACGACCGTCGAAGGGCTGGATAGGCTTGCGGACGCTAATCGCCTGATGGTAGTGGGAAATGGCTTGTATTACATACGATACATAGACGATTTCCCCGCTTTCCCTTTATCGGGCATCTGGACGGACACCTCGGTAAGTGGTTATTCGGACCCTAAGTTGTACGTAGTCCAAACCACCACAAAAGTGATCGGCCGATGTCTGCTGATGGCCACAGAACCCGGCGACCTCGTTCTCGATCCGACGTGCGGAAGCGGTACGACGGCCTATATTGCGGAGCAATGGGGCCGACGCTGGATCACATGCGACACGAGTCGCGTACCGCTGGCGCTCGCTCGACAACGATTGCTGACTGCGACTTACGACTGGTTTGAGCTCAACGATGAGAATCGCGGGCCAGTCGGCGGATTCGTTTACAAGCGCAGGCAAAACAGCAAAGGCGAAGAAGTCGGCGGAATCGTTCCGCACGTCACACTGAAATCAATCGCTAACAACGAGCCGGCAGATGAAGAAGTGCTCGTTGATCGCCCTGAAATAAAGAGCGGCACCACGCGCGTAACAGGCCCCTTTTGCGTGGAGGCGACAATCCCGACGCCGCAAGACTTCGAGGAAATCAGAGCCGATGCGCCCGCTTTGCCGGACGCTGAGACGCGAACCTCGTTTGTGGACCGGATGCTCGAAATTCTCCGCAAATCTCCGGTGCTGCGACTCGAAGGCAACAAAACCGTGACGCTTAAGAGCGTGCGTCCGCCGGCCAAAACGCTTTCGCTTTCCGCGGAAGCGATGGTGCCGAATGGGACCGAGAAGCCTGTGGCGTTCGTCTTTGGCCCGGAGAACGGCGCGGTCAGCGAAAAGCTGGTGTATCAGGCGGCGAAGGAAGCGAACGCGAAGAGCTACGCGCACCTGTATGTGATCGGCTTCGCGATTCAGCCGAATGCGCGGATGCTCGTCGAGCAATCCGCAGATGTGGCCGGCATTTCGGCGACGTACGTCCAAGCGACCCCCGATTTGATGATGGGCGATTTGCTCAAGAACATGCGGTCGAGCCAAATCTTTAGCGTGTGCGGCTTGCCGGAAGCCGAAATTCGCAAAGCCAAGAAAGTAAACGGCGCGCAGCAGTACGAAGTGGAACTCCTCGGCCTTGATGTGTTCGATCCGGTAGCGATGGAAGTCCACCACCGCAGCGCGGATGACGTGCCGGCATGGTTGCTCGACACGGACTACAACGGGCTCTGCTTCCACGTCTCGCAAGCGTTCTTTCCGCGCACAAGCGCCTGGGAGAACTTGAAGAAGGCGCTCAAAGGCGAATACGAGGACACCGTTTGGGATCACCTGGCCGGGACGACCAGCGCGCCATTTGAGGCGGGAGAAAACGCGCAGGTCGCAATCAAAGTGATTGACGATCGAGGAAACGAGCTGCTGATCGTGAAGAGCCTGAGCGAGGCGAAACGGTAGCTGGCGCATGGTAGAATACAAAGTATTCTTTTGTATTTGGAGAGAATCATGCCGGAAAACAGGGTAATGACTTTGCGGTTGGAGCCGGAATTACGGAAAAGACTTGACGGGCTGGCCAAGGCGCAACGCCGCAGCCGGTCGTTCATCGCCGCGGAAGCGATCCGCGAATACGTCGCTGTGAACGAGTGGCAGATCGAGGAGATCAAGAGAGGGTTGGCAGAGGCGGATCGGGGAGAGTTCGCAAGCGACGAGCAGGTGCGGCGCACCATGAATAAGTGGACGGGTCGCAAGCGGACGCGGCGTGCCGGATAAACGGCTGGAAGTGCGCTGGCTGAAGCGCGCGCTGGCGAACTTGGAAGCGGAGGCAGAGTACATCTCCCGCGATAACCGCGCGGCCGCACAGCGCGTGGTGATGGCGGTCGAGCGAAGTGTGGAACTGCTCGCACGCCATCCCGCGCTGGGCCGGCACGGGCGCGTCGAGGGTACCCGCGAACTGGTGATCGCGGGTACGCCGTACATAATCCCGTATCGGGTGCGCGAGGGGCGAGTGGAGATACTGCGTGTCTTTCACGCCGCGCGGAAGTGGCCGCCAAAGCTGTAAGCGAGCGATCGAGCTGGACGAGGATCGGATCAGGAGCGCAATGAGCGAGTACGCGGAAGTAGGCGAACCGATACTCAACTCGCCGTTCGAGAAGCCGACGCGCTATTGGTACATCCGCGAGGGCGAACAGCCTGAATGCAGGCCGTCGTCACCGGAACATTCGAAGCGCAGGCCCGCGATGATTTTCCCGCCCAAGGATCAGCGCGACACATGGACCACAGACGGGACGATCCTGCGGCCTTCCAAGGATTTTCCCTACGGCTTCGAGCTTGGCCTCGTAAACCTGATGCGCGAGCGGCTCGAAACTTGGCGACAGGCCGGCTATCCGGGCGTCACACGCACGACGCTGGAATTGATTCAGTGGTGGACGCGCGAAGGCCGCGAGAGGCGTCTCTTTTTCGCGCAATTGGAAGCGGCGCTCTCGGTGATTCTGATTAAAGAAGCGCGGCAAGATTTTCTGCAGGGCATTGCGATCCCACGCGACGAGCCGAGCGACGAGCGCAAGGCCGAAGGCTTCGCCGGATTTCAGCGGTACGCCTGCAAGATGGCGCTGGGTTGGGGTTCGCGATTCCGTATCTCTTCAACGGGCAGATGCACGATTACATGCCCGATTTCATCGTGCGGCTGAAAACTGATCCGCCTGTCCACCTGATCCTCGAAACGAAGGGCTACGATCCGCGCGAGGAAGTGAAGGTCGCGGCGGCGCAGCGATGGGTTGACGCGGTGAACGCAGAAGGCAGCTACGGGCAATGGCGCTACGTCATCGCGAAAAAGACGACGGAAGTGCCCGAGCTGATTACAAAAACGGCGGAATTGTCCGAAAACATTCCGGCCAAGGTTTAGGCCGGTGGCCCTCGCGAGGCTTAGGCGAGTTCTAGAATCTGACTACTCCGTGAATTTGCGGAGCGACGTGGCATTGGTAAATCGTGTTACGACGAAGATCAACCAACGGGCTCAAGAATTCGCCCGAAAGGGACAGCCCGCGCCACCGACCAAGAAGCCTTCCGTGGTCGCTTCAATTCAAGCCCAGCCGCCATGGACAATCCGGGCAATCTCGCTGCTTCACAAAATCGGATCGCTAACGACGCCTTCGTGGGCGAACCTTTCCCAGTTAAGCGCGAGCTGGGCGACTCGAAGATACTTTTGGGCGATAGCCGATGGCCTGGGACCGCAAGAGTTTCGGCTCAGCGAAGATGCTCGCCAACTAGATTTTCACCAGAAGACGCTTCTCTCAGACGAATTCGGAATCGGAATGGCAGGCCTGTTAATGGAGCGGCTATTCGATTCGCCATCTTTCGTTGATGTCTCGATCGCGCTGGATGATCCGACCATATACCAAAACCTGCAGCAAGTAGGCGGCGCGCAGCCCGATTACCTGATGTGGGGAGAACAGCCGCATTCGCCGTATTACGTGGTCGAGTGCAAAGGTTCGCAGACGAATTCTTCCACCAGCATCGATCAGCTCCGCCGAGGCCTTGAGCAGGTTCCGTCGCTAGTTTTCGGTGCTGGAGCTCGCCCCGTTTTGACCATGGTGATTGCAACACATTTGGGACAGGACGCAACCACGGTGTTCGTATTGGATCCTCCTGGCGATGATCCCCGCGATCCAATTTCGCCCGGCAGCGGCGAGCACGAGAAGATATCCGAGAAAACAGGTGAGCGGACATGGAAGATAGCCAACGTCGAGAAATTTGAGCGCAGGACGCAGCTCTCGCAGGAATCCGAGCTGCTAAAGTGGGCGGGGTTATTTAATCAAGCACAGCAGAGAGATAGAGAGCTAAGTCGGAGAGAGTCTCAAGTGACGCTGCCCGATTTCGAGTTAGAAAACAGAAGAACTGATCTAGGCACTTACAGAGGCCGCTCATCGCCACTTTTCCCTGAGCTCGGCTACGGGAACCCAGCGAACGCAGGACGTTTGCCGCTGTTTCCCGAAGAAGGCTACCGAAATTTGACGCTGTTCATGGGAGTTGAAGAGGACTTGCTCGCAAGAACTGTGGAAAAATCATTGGAGTTTCGCGATGTCGCTCGGGGGGTTCAGGAGAGAGTGTCTCGCGTAAATTTACGTGAAACCTCGCCGTATCAAAGCCTCGGTCGCGACGGTACATGCATGATCGTCGAAGGCATCTAGAGAATCGGTAAAACTGCCATGGCAAGTCGCATTTCAGTTGCGAAGCAGGCCGAAGAACTGGCAAAGCTTTGTGGATTGGAGAGTCCCTGGGTGATCCTTCGGGTTGTCATGGCGGACGGATCGTACAGAGCAGAGACCAGAGAAACGATCTGTCAGCTAAAAACAGTCCGTCTTTCGCCGGTGCGATGGAACAGAGTTGAAAAACGATGGACGGACGACCCAACCGGCCGGGTTGCCCTAAGTTGCAGCGATAAACATTGGCAGCGTGGCGTGCCTGTTGTTCGAGCGAAGGTCAAAAGCATCGGGATCGGACAGATTGAAAACGGCGGCAAAATAAAGGAGTTTCGAATCGGGCCTGCCTCCTACGAACGTCGGCTTTGGTGCTTTAGCTGCGCAAAGGCGCGAATCGCTGAATATGGGGGAAGTCTGGACTGGTTAATTGGCCAGACGAAGAGTTGCTAACGTCGCGAGTTGCACCCCTTCTGGCGCTGACACTCCAATGGCAGTCCGCCCTGGAAGGGGCCAGCAATTCGGAGAAGGACAGGAAACTGAAAAATGGAACCGCGCTGCTCTCTCGCAGAGCTAATTGAACTGGTTGGCTGCACGTACAAAGCGATGGACTTTCGGACTGTTGCCCTCCGCGAGGTGGACAAAGATAAAAAAGAGTCATGGAAGAACTTCATGACTGTCGTTCGTCTGACCTGGGAAGAACCTGAGCACGTTGAGCGGCGACTCCGTGAAAAACAACAAGAGTTTGAGCCTGACAAAACGGCCGAGTTGCAAATAATCCTTGGGTGCCGTCCATTTTCGGAGTGGGGTGCTCTCTGTGGTGAAATTTCGTCGGCCGCTGTCGTTCACTCTGGCCGGACATTCTGGCTGCAACAAAGCATCAACCTCCCTGCTATTGAGGAAACAGTTCGGCAGTTTGACCATGACATCCGAACGCCGCACGAAACGCCCTGGTCGGCTCTTTGCATAAAACACGGCGTACACGACGCGGGTATGCTGACACATCAAAAGTTCGCAAGGGCGGTATCTGGTTTGGGTTACTCGAACCCGTACGAGGCGATTAACGCCCTGTGCGAGATCAACGTTGAATTCGGATCACGGGCCGGGTTCGACTTTTGCCTCTACGCGCCTATATTCGCTCGCGTCTCAAACTGCGGGATGGTTCCATCTACCTGCGCGTTCCTGCCGGAGATGGAGAAGCACCAAGCTCTGAATGAGATTCAAGCCATCGCGGTACTTCGTGACCCGTATGCGAATACCGCATCGCCACCAAAAGTGCGAACTGCGATTTCGGACTGGACACCGGCAAAAACGGATGGGTGCTTAGAGATTTCGACGGGCAAGGTTCAAGTACCTGAGAATCTCGCGTCAACGGATGTGCTGGAAATTCGATTGAACCTGCACCCGCTGGGCCAGATTCACCAATGGTCATACGTAGTTCGGCAGCTCACTCCAGCGAAAGAGAGAAACATACTTTTAGAGGCTCTCAAATCGTTTTGCCCAGAGTCGGAGATAAAGCGACTTCTCCTTCAAGCAGAGGAAGTCGAGGCTAAGAAACTCAAGCCGAGCGCCGCATTTGAGAAACACGTCGGTTGGCTCTTGAGCCTGTTTGGTCTCTCAGCGATTGTGCTGGGCGAATACGAACACCTGAAAGCTCCGGGAACGAGTGTTCGCGTTGGGAGCGTTGATATTCTCGCGGCCCACCAAAAAAGCAAGCTGCTGCTTCTTGTGGGGTGCTCGTTCGCGGCACCGAGCGAACACGATTTCTCCAACTTAGTCGCCGTCCGAGAGCGGTTGCAAAGAGGCGCGTTCGCGGATACGACCGTGCGAATTCTCCCGGTGTTCTTTACCGCAGCCCTAAGTTGCGACCCGTATCGCGAGGATACCTCAGTAGGCTATATCCCGGTGATCGACGTGGATCGCACCGCACGTTTCCTCGAACTACTAGAACAGGGCCAGGAATTGCGATTCTTCGATTTCGTTGCCAACCCGCAGTACGGCGAGTGAGCGGCCCACAAATTAGTGTTTTTGGGCAGGAGAATCTGGCTCAATCTGCCGCTGAAATGACGGCAGTTCCGGTGACGGTTTGAGAAGGGATTTTGGGCAAGCGGTAGACGGCGCGCTGGGCCGTGCCTTTGCTGAGGCCTGTCTCGGCGCAAATCTCCCGCCAGGACCGCCCCTGAGCCCGGAGAGCAACAATCTTGGTGGTATCTGCGAGCTTGCGCGGTCGGCCGAGCCGCTTTCCCTTGGCTCGCGCGTTTCGAAGTCCTGCCTTCACTCGCTCGGCAATTAGGCTGCGCTCTAGCTCCGCGACCGCTCCTAATACAGTGAAAACCATCTTGCCCGTTGGCGTGGACGTGTCCACGCCTTCCGTGAGGCTTACGAACTCAATTCCGAGGGCCTGAAACGTTTCGAGCGCACGCAACAGGTGGGACACTGAGCGAGCAAAGCGGTCGAACTTCCAAACAATCACAGCGTCGAAGCGGCGGCGGTGGGCGTCGGCGAGTAGCCTGTCCAGCTCCGGCCTACGTTCCTTCGCGCCAGAGATTCCGACGTCCACATACTCGCCGACCGCGCGCCATGAGCGGCGCTCGCAATACTCTCGCAGTTCCCGAAGTTGCATTTCGGGCGACTGGCCGTTGTTTGCCGTGCTGACTCGTGCGTAAATCGCGGCTTTCATAACCACCTCACACGTTCCGAATTTGGGGCAGCTAGGGCAATTCCCTTTTGATCCGTTTCACCCGCTCCGAAAAGCCTGAAAATGCCGTTGCGACCCATAATTGGTAAGCTCGATTTCATGGCTCAGCCTTGCCATAGAACCCCCGAAGCGCGTTTCTGAAAATCACCCGAGACCGACGACGTACCCCGGCTATCTCGACATCCAACACCCTCCGGCAAGTGTCCTGTTTTCAGCGCGGGCTGTCTAAAGTAGATAAAAGTAGATGCGAGACAACCCGGGGCACCGGGCGTCAGCTAATAACGACGAGAGAAACGCTTCGCGTCGGCTTCGTCGCTGCGAGTACCCGCGCGCAGTAAGCGTCACCTTCCATCTTGAGGCGCTCGGCGAGGCGGATTACTACGTCTTTCCAAGCAACGTTGCGGCGGAAGTTCTCTTGCAGCGAGGCGAGATGGACCCCCAGCTCGACCGACGCGCCCGCTTCGAGACGGCTTCGGAGGTCCGACTCGATCTGCTCGATCCTCTTTTCGAGTTGAGCGGCGACGTTGCGAGCCTCGATCAATTCAGCGAGTTCGGCCTGGGAGATTTCGACTGCGGGAGCGGATTGCGGAAACGAGACAACCTGTGAAACGATCTGCGTAGCTGCCATGGGAGTCAACCCTCCTTAGGTGGTTAGGGGCGTGTCGGTGTTACTAGCACCGCCGCGTCCCGCTTTTTACCTGGTCTTGCGTGGCCTTCCCTGCCCCCTCCAATAGTGGCGTTCCTTCGCCTTCTTGAGTCGGGCCAAATCTGCTTCACTCCACAACCGCTTGCTTCGGGCGCCGTCGAGAACCGGCTTAGGCGGGGTGATTTTCTTCGCCCGAATCCAGGCTTGGAGGGTCGCCCGCGTAATGCCGACTCGCGCGGCTGCTTCCTTGGTCGTAAGGGGCTTTGGAGCCATCGCAAAGAAAGCTATCAAAGTGTTTGACATGTGTCAAGTCTTTTCATAGAATGCGCGCCGAAAAACTTCTAGCCCTGCAATTAGGGCCGAGAGCCGGTACTCATTGAAACGTCAGCGCAGGACCAAACTATCTCGCCGCAACAACACATTGCAGCAACGACTCCCACAAGCCGGAATGCTCGACCTCACGCCTGAGGAAACCGAGCAGCTCCGGCGACCTGAGATTCCGTTGGCGCGATGGCGGAAAGGCGAGGCCTTGTTCGCCTCAAAGTTCGAACGGCTTGCGATTTTGCAAGCGGGGCCGGAGATCATCAGCAACCCGCTTCGCAAGCAGATCATCGCTGAGAAAGCAAAACTGCGAACGCTCGTCGCAAACGATCCAAAACTTGTGGAAGACTTCCAGTTTTTCACAAGAAAACTGGCGTGGGAGCCAGAGGCGTTGTTACAGGGGCTCCTGGCCGACTGCAACATGATGAAGGCGACGGCTCAATCTGTAATCGCGAAAGAGAAGAGAAACCATTGGCCCATTGAACAACTGGTTTTGCACGACGCGTGTCAAGACCTCTCAGAGCTTGCATCGCTCGTGGAGCGAATAAACCAAACTGCCTTTTCGCCCGCGCGAACGGTTGCGCTTCGCTCGGAAACCGGCGAGAGATTCTCCGGGGCGCGAGAGAGGTATCTACTGACCGCCTTCCAGCGGCTCCCTGAGATTCTCTGTTCTTACGGTGGCGAGCTGCGCCGAAAGATAGAAAACACGTCGCATTTTTGGTTCCGGGAGAAGAAATTTTGGAATACGGCAGTTGACACGGCGAGAGAAGATTCCGTTTTCGAACGGATTCACCGACAGCTTGGCCGGTATCACTCGGTCCGACTATACCGCCTCACAAATGCTGGCCGTCAGGCGAAAGGGCTGTCGAGCATTGAATATCGAGCATTCTTGGTGTGGCTGAATCGCCTTAGAAAGCGATGCCAGCGAACCCAACGGCTTCGGGATTTTGTGCTGGAACACCGCGACAAGCAAATCGTTCTAAGGCAGAAAAGTCGAAGTGGCAGAACGACAACATCCTATGTGGCGGCGACGGCAGAAATTTCAGCTATCGTTCGACTGATACGACAAGCGGATCATGTCTGCGTACAGGGCCAGTGGCATACGAAGAAAGAATTCGAAAAGCAGTTCTTGGATGTGTCTGCCACCTCATCGTAAACCTCCCCGGACAACCAGGGCTCGATGGTTCACACCGCTACTTGCGACCGAAAAGCCCTGTGAACATTCACTTGGCACACCGGAAATTACTTTCGGTGTGAATCTAGACGGTTCCTCACCTTTCATTTATCCCTGAAAACGCGAACGCCCCGGCGCTAACCGGGGCGTTTGCAAATTTTGCTCGCTTGCTGTTGAGGGCGGCGAGCTTTGAGGAACAACATGAATAATCTAAGTGTAAGCGAGCTATCCCGTCAAGACTTTCGGCCCCGAATCACCCTCGCGTCACCCCTGGAATTCCTGATCGCCGATCTTCGCGGTCTTCGCGATGGAATGGTTGCGAAGGACCGTCATCGACGCTCGGCGATTCTTGCAGGACAGCTCGCGCTGCTTGCCCGTGAGTATCAAAAGGGTAGGCGGCCGAGTCGCAAAACTCTCAAGCGGTTTTTCCACTTCGTTGCGCGGGAGCAAGCGATATGAACCGCTCCCTACCCCCTAAGCCAGCTACAAGCAACCCCGTGAAGTGGACCCTGCAGAACTCACGCACAAAGGCGAGTACGAAGTTGGTCCTGCTTGCACTCGCAGCAGGGACAAAACATCAGAAGTGTATTTCGTCCGTATCCATCACCCGGTTGATGACAGAGAGCGGACTTTCTCGCACTCAGATTTTCTCCCACTTAAGTACCCTCAGACGACTCGGCGAGATAACGCAGTTGGGAATGGACGTGCGGACGGCTAATGTCCGCGTGTATCACCTCTCAAAGTTCTGCGATTCGGGAAGCTCAGGGCAGGTGCGGCTCACCGGAATTTGCTGTCCTTATGTCCGGGCATTTCAGCGAGTTCGCCAGACGGTACGGAAGACCGCATATATAAATACACCAAAGACAACAACAATCCGGGAAGCCGGACTGTACGACCGATCCGCACTGCCGACCACTCAACCGGCGCGATGCACACCTGAAGCGCTGCGCGAGTTTAGGAAGGAACTCGTCATACGCGAATGGACGGAGCCTTACGACGAGAGCCACAACTTACGTTGCTGGGAGTTTGCTGACGGCTTTAAACCAGTCCGCATTGAGCCGCTCTTCGAGAAAAGGCCGCCTGTCGCGGCGCTATCCAGCGATGAGATGGCAGAGCAGTTCGCAGAAGCACGCCAGCAAATCGCTTGGCTGGGTCGGAACCGGGACATGGCTACGATTTCGCCGGCGATGTCGGAGGCCGAATTAGAGGCGCGTCGGCGTGAGTTGCGCGATCAGAGCGACAGGATTCGACGCGAATTCCCACCCGGATGTCCAAGCCTGATGACCTCAGCTACAACGCCATCACACGAGCCGTCGCAGCTAACCGAAAACGCGTGACGCCGAGTTTTCCAATTCGTGGTACCTTGCCAGCCGCGCAAGGGTCTCTTGGCGAGCTAAGAGGAGGTATGGCTCGACGGAGATACCAGAGCGGTTGTTTGTATTTGCGACGTGGCAAGAAGCGGAGTGTTTGGGTAGCCCAATACCGAGAGGACGAACTAGATCACGAGGGTAAGGTGCATCGGATTCTGCGGAAAGTGATTCTAGGGAGCGCGCAAGAGCTGAGGACTCGCAGACTCGCTGAGCGAGAGCTCGGCAGGCGTCTTGAGCGAATCAACAGCTTGTCGTATCGCCCTGGGAGAACCGCCACGTTTGCTACTTTCGTCGAATCGTGGCGGGACAGCGTCTTGAAGCTGCGAAAGCCTTCAAGCGTAAAAGCCGCGGAATCGCATCTACGCACGTACCTAGTTCCGAGGTTCGGCAAACTGAAACTCGAGGAAATTGCGCAGGAAACTATTCAACAGTTTGTGTCCGCGGTCTCAGAGCAAGTGTCGCGGCACACGTTGCTGAATATCCTCGGCACGCTCAGCGGAATTCTCAAGACCGCAAAGGCGTACGGATACACTTGCGCGAGCTTCTCACGGGATGAGTTAGTCCTTCCCGCCGAGAAGATAACGAAACCAGTGAGGTTTTTCTCAGCGGCGGAAGTGGCACGCATACTGGTTGCCGCGAAAGAAGAACCCTACCGGACGATGTTTTTGATCGCGTCTCTAACGGGATTGAGGGCAGGCGAAGTTTGCGGTTTGCCCTTAGACTCGGTGGACCTCGAACACAAAACAATCGCCGTGAAACAAAGCGCATGGTACGGGCAGCTTCAATCGCCCAAGAGCAAGTCGGCAGTTCGGACGGTGCCGATCCCAGAGATACTCTGCGGCCATTTGCGAACGTATCTTCGAGAATGGAAACCGAATCCGAAACGGCTGCTTTTCGCTACGCGCACAGGAAAACCACACTCCGCGAACAAAGTTGTGCAACGCAAGCTGTGGCCGATTCTCGATGCTCTGAAAATCCCACGTGCCGGCTTTCACGCATTCCGGCACGCGGCGAGTACATTGCTGATCGATTCAGGCGCGACACCGGCCACGGTGCAGGCTCAACTAGGACACTCGGACCCGAGAATTACTCTGGCGGCTTACACGCACAAGGTGGACAAATCTCAGCGTGAAGCAGTGGAGCGTTTGGCTGAAATTCTGATACCAAATGATGCCAAAACGGAAGTTGTGGAAAACTCGGGCGAGTGGATTCAGTAACTTACAAGGGAAGGTTTGGGGTGAGCGATGGGATTTGAACCCATCGCTAATCTACTAAGTCCCGTTGAATCTGTTGGCCTTACCCCCTTCAAGTGCCGATTTTTGGCCTATAAAAGAGGGATTTTGCGCCCAAGTTGCGCCCAAATTTTTCCCCATCGCTCAGCAAATTCGAGTGATGGAGCGAAGCTAAAACGTCGGGCCGACTTGCGTCGCGGTTCGGCGCTGCGAACCGGTTGACTCCACTGAAATATATATTTTTCGTGGACTGACCAACGGCGCGCAGCGCTGTGATGATTGCGTTTGCCGAGATCTTCGGGATAGAACCGCTGATCGGCGAATTGTACAAAAAAACTCGCCACTGATGACCTAAGCCAGATTCGGCGCGGCACCGAGACTGCGGTATTTTATGCACCCGGTGGCGCTTCGCTCTGATTACGATGACCCCGTCATTGGGGAAGCCGAGTCCTCTCACGACGGTCTCCGGAGGCCGACTCGGCGGGAGTGAGCACGATCACGCTCCGCAACGGCAGCTGATCGACAGAACTGCCGACGTAAATCGCGAACTTGCCGGGATCGACGTGCCAATCATGAGCGCTGATGTCGTAATAAGCGAATGCGCGATCACGCAGATCGACTTTGACCCGGCGCGTCTCCCCGGGTCGTAAAGTCACTCGCGCAAAACCCTTCAGTTCCCTTGCGGGCCGAGGCACCTTCGGATCCAGCTCGCCGACGTAGACTTCCGATACATCGGCCCCCATGCGCGTTCCGGTGTTGGTGACGTTCCACGATATTTCATAAAGCAAGCCCCTTGGCGAGTCACCTGCCGTTGATCCGGCACCAATCGACCGAATTTTCAAATCGCTGTAGCGAAAAGTCGTGTAGGAAAGACCGTAGCCGAACGGGAACAGTGGCTTGATTCCGCTGCGTTCATATCCTCGATAACCGACAAATACACCCTCGCTGTAAACGACACGGTCGCTTCCTGCGGGCGGATAGTAGCTATCGTGCACAGGATTGTCGGCCCATCGCTTCTCGAACGTGATGGGTAATCGCCCCGAAGGGTCCGCCTGGCCGAAGAGAATCTGGGCAAGGGCAGTGCCGCCCTCTTCGCCGGAGTACCACGATTCGAGCAACGCCGGAACACGATCGAGCCAGCCGTTCATATCCACACCGCCACCGGATGTGATGACCACGATCGTATGCCGATTGATGCTGGTGATTTTTTCAATTAGCTGAACTTGGCCGGGAGGCAAATGGAAGGTCCGGCCCGAACCTTCGCTTTCCGAGTGCGGATTAAAACCAACTGCGAGTACCACTGCATCCGATTCCGCCGCAATTTTCTCTGCGGCAGGGTTCACGTAATCCGACCGCGCCACGATTCCGAATCGAAAGCGCATCCCGAGAAATCCCGGTCGCCCGCGATGCTCCACAACAACTTTGTGCGGACCAGCGTCGAGCGTCAACGTTTCTAGCCCGACGAGGGCACGTGCCTGTTTCCAGTCGTCCAAAATCAATTTTCCATCCACGTAAACGCGGTAGTATCCGCCCGCTTCCCCCGTGGACTCGGCGAAGCAGTCGTAATCACCCGCCTTCGGCGCCGAGTAGTAGCCCGTCCAGCGCGCCGATCCCGCTCCGGCGGGAAACGTTTGCGCGGCAAAGCCTAGATCAGCGCCCGAAACGGCGCCGAAGTTGATGTGCAGATCCGTCCGGCGAGCAATCAGATCGCCTTCCAAGTTGATGCCAGAGAAATATTCGGCGTGCAGGCCGGGTTTCCCGCCGGATTTCTCACCCGAAAAATCGGTCCGCGCCGCAAGTTCGTTCAGTTCTGGGATGCCGCGGTCGTAATACGTTGGCACGGACGCGCCAAGCTCATCCGCTATGCCCCGCAGCAAGCTGACTGCCGAAAACGGACGAACTCCGGCGCTGCCCCCTCCGACAGGCACGGCGGGATACGCGTCCGGACCGATGACTGCAATCGACTTGATCTTGTGCTTATCGAGTGGCAGAAGATTTCCGGAATTTTTCAGGAGCACCATGCCTTCGAGAGAAGCTTTCAACGCAACTTCGCGGCCCTGCGTGTTGTAGCGCGAAATTGAATAGTCGGTCTGACGCCGGTCCAGCCAATGCATGCGAATCGCTAGGCGCAGAATACGGCGAACTTTGTCATTAATCGTAGCAACCGATAGACGGCCATCGTGAATGGCCGGAAGCAGCGTAGTTGGGTTCATGAACGCGGCCGAAGGCATCTCCAGATCGAGACCGGCGTTTGCCGCCGCCACTCCGTCGTACGTAGCAACCCAGTCCGACATGAGCACACCCTGAAAACCCCACTCGTGTTTCAGAACGTCCGTGTCGAGAAATTTGTTCTGGGTCATGTGCTCGCCGTTTACCAAATTGTAGGAGTCCATTACCGCTCCCACATGAGCTTGCTTCACAGCGGCTTCGAAGGTCGGTAGGTAAATTTCCCGCATCGCGCGCTCGTCGATGATGGAGTCGATGGTGTGGCGCGAAAACTCCGAATTATTGCCCATGAAGTGCTTGATCGTGGCGCTCACGCCTTCGTCCTGAACGCCTTCGATATAGCCAACGGCGATTTGCGAGGCGAGATACGGGTCCTCTCCCATATATTCAAAGTTGCGGCCATTCATCGGCGCGCGGTAGATATTCACCGCCGGGCCGAGGAGAAAATTCACGCCCTTTGCGCGGGCATCGCGCCCGAGTTGCTCTCCGACCTCTTTCGCGAGAACCGGGTCCCACGTGGCGGCAAGATTGATTCCACCGGGCATGGCGGTGGCCGGCCCGCCGTTGCGCACGCCCATTGGTCCATCCGCCATTCTCAGCCGCGGAAGGCCGAGCGATGGGTAAGCGCGTACGTAGAACCCGTCGACGCCGCCGATCATGTCGATCTTCTGCTCAAGCGTCATGCGATCGAGAATGGCGTTCACGCGGCGGTCTATGTCAGCAACGGCTGACGTACTGGAATTCTGCGCCACTGTCGGGTGGCCTGCGAACGAACGCGCCGCAATTCCGAGCAGGAATGCGCAAGCGATTGCGCCGATGAAGATATGAGTGGTTCGTTTCCGATACATCCTTCCTCCGATTTCGTGATCATCGTTCTGCTGCGAGGCTTACAGCACCGCGAGATTCGACTCGCGGCCGCATTCCTTGCCCGCTTCACCCTGCGATTTCTATACCCTCTCGCGTCGCCTTGATCCTTTGGAACATTGATCGAGGCTCTCTTATGTGCAGCATTTGAGTTCTAGAAGGCGGTGTAGGCCATCAAGTCGGACCAAAGGAGTCGTTGCTCGCGCCACGGATCGCTGACGATGCTGCATTTCGCGTCTATGAACATGGTTTCGCGTTTATCGAGCGTGTACGCTGGCCAGTGCGGGATCCCATCACACTCAGGATTGCCGTTGCGCGCAAATGACGCCCAAGCGCCGCTCATATTCAGCGCGGTCGGAAATCGCGCAGGGTTCGTGCCAATCAACCCCTTTGTTTGAGGGTGATCGAACTTGAACGCGATCTCCATGGCATGGGAAGCGCGGAACGGATAGGGAGGATTGTGGTTCGCGAGGGCGTTCGATTGGTACCGAAACATGTACATATAAATCGGTGCGGCATTCTGCGAAGCTTTTCGCTCGGCCATCTTGATCGCATTCGCCCAAAAAAAGTGCGCTGTCATGATCGCGAGGAAGATATCTGTTGGGCTGGCGTTGGGATAGACGCTGCGGTAAACGGACAACACGTGACCGGCCTTTTCGTGGAAGAGGGCTTCGGTGCGTTCCCTCAGCTGCGGCTCAGTCATTGTGAAGATCGCCGGCTGGTTCATGAAAAAGAAAACAGCTTCGTTTTCGTTGGTGCCCACAATCATGGGTACCTTTGCAGAAATCGCGGGCGCAGCCGGATCGTACGGGTTATCGGGCAAATAGTGTCCGTCTACCACGGGACCAAATCGAAGTGTCCCGGCGCCAGCGGGGTTTTCCAGCGCAACAAACCGGCTGACCGGCATCGTCAACAGTTGGCGTGCTTGTGAGGGCTTTAAACCGAGCTTAGCTAGGACAGCGTGCGCGGTTTCTGTGGCTTCCGCGCGGCTTGTGCCACGAAGCATGGAACCGCTCTCGACACTCGCCCGGCTGAACATACCGTGTGCTGACGGCATAGCGGTAAGACATGACGTCTTCATGCCGCCGCCGGACTCACCGAAGATCATGACCCGGTCAGGGTCACCGCCAAAGCGTTCAATGTTGCCATGCACCCAGCGAAGGGCGGCGACGATATCCAACATTCCGGCGCAGCCAGAAGCGGCGTATTCCTCCCCTAGAATATCGCCGAGATATAGGTATCCCAGCAGACTGAGGCGATGATTCGTTGTGACAACAACGACATCGTAGTTTCTAGCCAGAGCGCTGCCGTCATGAATTGTGTCGTCCTGAGGCGTTTCGGCGCCTCCGTTTCCCGTGGCGAAACCACCGCCATGGGAATAGAACATAACCGGCTTTTTCTCTCCATCCCAGAACGCAGGCGTCCAGACATTCAGAAATAGACAGTCTTCATCCATGGGAAACATGGGCAGATTCCTGGGGCGGTTTGGGTCCGTGGTCTGTATGCTTGCTGGACCGTAAACAAGTGCGTCCCGTACCCCGCTCCATGGCTTTAAAGGCCATGGAGCCTTGAAGCGATTCTGTCCGGCGGGGGAACCGGCGTAGGGAATGCCTTTGAAGCACACCACACCATCGCGGCTGGAGCCGCGGACCGCGCCATACGTAGTGCGAACGATGAGCGGTCCGTAGGTATTGCCCCGTATGGGAGCCTGAGCTTCGGCCGAGGTTGCCGCGGCGAGGACACTGCCTGCCAAGGCTGGGACGGCCGCCGCACCGCCTGTGAGCGCCACCATTTTGGTCAGAAATTCACGGCGCTGGAGATCGCGTTCGCGGCCCTCGGCCTTCGATCTGCTTAAAGGCTTCATTTTTCAGTCCCCCTGTTTGAGTCTCTCTGTGCCAACAGTCCCGGGATCAGCAGAATCTCGGGTTCAGCTCGCTGTCCCGCGCGTGCCAGGTTGCAGAAATGTCGACGTAGGATGGTCCAAGTTCGGATACGGATGGGCATCCAAGCAATCGAAGAGTACGTTCGACGTCAGCGCGCAAAATTTCCAAGGCTTGCACAACGCCGGGACCTCCCGCCGCGCCCAAGCCGTAAGCGTAGGCTCGTCCAACCAGGACGGCACGCGCGCCCATGCAGATGGCCTTTACGATGTCTGTACCCCGCCGGATGCCGCCATCGACTAAGATTTCCGCCTGGCCGCGCACCGCCGCCACGATTCCGGGGAGAGCCCGTAAAGTGGGTAAGGCAGAGTCAAGTTGGCGGCCACCGTGGTTTGATACGACTACTGCGGCCGCACCAGAATCGACGGCACGCATGGTGTCCTCTGGCGTTAGAACGCCTTTCACGACTATCGGGCCACTCCAGGCTTTCCTGATCCACTCGATGTCTTGCCAAGTCACTGCGGCTCGGGCCAACGCCGAGGATACATCGATAAGTTTCATCGAGCTTTGTCCCGGAATTATCACGTTTTCCAGCTTCGGCATTCCGCCATCAGCGAGAAACGCCGTCAACCAGCGAGGATGAGCCAGAAGTTCGGGAAGAAAAGGAAGCTTAGCGAGTAACGAAGCACCAAGCAGCTGCTTCACGCCATTGTGAGCATCTCGCTCGCGCATACCAGCGACGGCCGTGTCGACAGTAACTACCAGGGCAGAATATCCTGAGCGGCGAGCCCTTTCGATTGCGGCTTCAGCGGCTTGACGCCCGCCGAGCAGATACAGCTGATACCAGACGGGTCCATTCGATGCAGCCTTGACATCTTCCAGTTTATGTCCCGAGATGGTTGAAAGGATGTACACCGTACCGCAATGTGCGGCCGCTCGTGCCGCCGCGACTTCGCCGCCAGGATGAATCAGTCGGCTATAGCCGACAGGCGCAAGCAGGACGGGAAAACTGATCTCATGCCCGAGTACGCGAACGCGCATTTCGCAGTCCGGGAAATGCACTGCAGTTCGAGGCCGGAAGTAGATATCCTGGAACGCGTGCGAGTTTCCGCGCAGTGTGGCTTCACTCTCGGCACCACCGTCTACGTAATCGAAGACGGCGCGGGGTAATCGGCGACGGGCCAGGCGTCTAAGGTCTTCGATACTAACGACGCAAGGCGAGGCGAGCGCCTTCTCTTTGGCACCCGTAGGTTTCTCGGCGTTCGAGGACCAAGTTTTCGGCTCAACGTGCGCTGGCGATAGCAAGGAAATTCCCATAGCCAATAACCAATGTGGATCCAACCAGCAGAAATAGCGCAAAGCTCAAGAACCTCATCGCTGGCGTACCTGCGCCTTTCCATTCCTTTAAAGCGAGGCCCCACAAGGAACTGAAAATGATGATGCTGGCCATATGCAAAGTCCAACTGGAGAACTTGTAGCGTCCCATCTGCGTTTGACCCATGGTGTAGAAGAAAAATTGCATGTACCATATCGTTCCGGCCAAGGCAGAGAATAAGTAGTTGGCAGCCATCGGAACATTCGAACTTGCTTCTTTTCCAGTCGCAACCGCCATCGCCATTTTTTCTGCTGGCGCGTCTGTTACCGCTTCAACGATGTACTCGTCGTAGCGCGCCGGAACTCTGCCATGAACTGCTGATTGGAAATACTGATAGCCCGTGTGATTTCTGAAGTTCAAGATGACGCACCAAATGAAGTTGGTCGTAAACCCGCCGGCCAGTACCACCACTAGGACCGGTAATCCCTGCCAAAGTTCCGGGGTGCCATGCTTGACGGTAATCGCCTCAATAGGATCTCCGGCCGCGAGTCCGTAGGCGAAACACGCGCTCATGATTCCGGAGAAAGTCGCGACCAACACTCCCTTCTTGAGGTTGTACTCTTTGATTGATGATCGCTTTTGTTCGTCTGATATTCGCCGCTCTTTTGAGATCCCCGCTGCTCCCGCGAAAGCGATGCCGAGCAGGCAGATGACGATACCACCCAGGACGATCAGCCCCGATCGAGTTCCGAGGACCTGGTCTACGAACTCTCCTCGAAAAATCGGAGGAATCAATGTTCCGAAGGCCGCGGTATATCCGAGTGCGATGGCCATCCCGAGGGACATCCCGAGATAACGGATCGCCAGCCCGAACGTAAGGCCGCCAACTCCCCAAAGCACGCCGAATACATAGGCCCAAAAAATGCTGCTGCCGGGTGCCTGATGAAGCACCTGGATGACGTCACGACTCATCGTGAGAGCCAGCAACCAAGGCACGATGATCCAACTGAAGAACCCGCCCACCAGCCAATACGTTTCCCAAGCCCACTTCTTTACCGCAAGATAAGGAACATAGAAGCTAGCTGCAGCGAGACCGCCTAGCCAGTGGAGCGAGACGCCCAGCGCCGGGTTAGGATTCATTTGATCTCAGATGTGAATCTGTTAGGTGAAAGACTTCTTTCAGCGGCTGCATTGCCCGATCGGGCAGACTTCCGTCCGGCTGAATGAAGAACTCGCCCATCTCACGTTGCCATCGCTCATTCACTTCGCGTCGGGAAATTTCAGATCGCGCGCGTTCAAAGTCTTCGGTTTCCAAATATCCGACTAAGAGTCCGTCATCGCGCAGAAATAAGGAGTAATTGCCCCAACCGGTTTCACGGAGGGCTATCTGCATCTCGGGCCACACTTGATGATGGCGCTCCTCATACTCTTCAAGCCGCTCTGGTTTGACCAGCAAGACAAAACAGACGCGTTGCATAGACCGCTCCTACCGCAAGAAAGCTTCTGGCAAACCGCCGTCTACAGGGATTATGTGGCCAGTAGTTTTTGCGCTTTGGTCGCTGGCCAACCAGGCAATCGCATTTGCGCAATCGTTCGGTGAGACCGGGCGTTTGGTCAGCGTCCGTTGAGCATAGAAATCGGCGAGTTTACTGCGCAGCTCTTTGGTATCCTCTGATTCCGAAAACGGTATCTCATATTTCTGCAGAGACTGGATAACGCGATCCCTCGGAAACATTGTCGATCCAGCGACCACGGTCGCAGGCGCAATCCCGTTGACGCGCACGTGAGGACTGAGCTTGATCGCGAGCTCGCGAATGAGTTGATTCAGCGCCGCCTTACTCGTGTCGTAAGCTTCGCTGCCTTGCTTGGGGACAATAGCGTTAGCAGAGCTGGTGAGGACAATCGAGGCCGGCAGATTCTGATCGGCGAAGACCGACGCTGTTTCGCAGCACAATAGGTAATTTCCAGTTATGTTGACCAGAAAGGTTTTCTCCCAGAGTTCATCCGATAATTCTCCGTCTGCTCCCGGAATAGGATAGATAGCGCCGGTATTCACAGCTCCGTCGATGCCACCGAATCGGAGGACTGTGAAGCTCGTCGCTTTCGCAAGACTTTGAGATGAACGGAGATCAACCGGTGTATATGCTGTGAATTCCGGTGATCCGAACGCGCCGGCTTCAGCCGCAACCTTCCTGGCGCCCTCCACATCGAAATCCGCGACTACGACGTGAGCACCCGCTTTCGCGAGTAGGAGAGCTGTTTCCCGGCCGACGCCACTCGCCCCGCCAACGACGAGAAAAATCTTCCTGCTGAACTCAGCTTCCGCAGGCATGCGTTGCAGCTTCGCTTCTTCTAGTGCCCAGTATTCGATGCGGAAGGCCTCGGAACGCGGCAGGGCGACGTAATTGTGAAAATCCATGAACTGGTTTGATTGTTCGGCCGTGCGAGCTTGAGGCAACGAACTTGGCGCTTTACCGTCCTCAAGCGCATTGGCTCCGGCCATCACGTGGATGGCGTTGATAAAAAACTCTGTCGTGATGCGGGCCTCTTTCTTGTTTTTGCCGAAGCCGAACAGCCCTAATCCAGGAATGATCACCACCGATGGATTGGAATCACGGAGTGGCGGAGAATCCGAACTTGCATAGGTTTCGTAGTACTGCTCGTATGACGCGCGATATTTGATGACCTCTTCTTGAATGCGGGCCCTCAGACTCGCGACTGTCTCGTTGGCAGGATGCCAGTCCAAGAACATCGGGCAGACGCGAGTTCTCAGGAAGTGGTCAGGGCAACTTGTCCCAAGCCCCGCCAAATCTCTCGACCAGTCCGAACCTGCGAAAGTCAGGGCATCCGGATCATCGGAATGGTGAGCAATGACCCTCCGGTTCGAGGACACGGCTCCGCGCAGCGCGGGCAAAATTTGAGCGACGATTTCCTGGCGGTTCTGAACAGGCGTACAGACAACCCCACCGAACGCGGCCCCTCTTTTGCTCTGATGTCGCTCAATGAATTCACCCATCTGATCGATCGTGTGAATCGAGTTAAGGTAGCACTCGCGTTGTGTGGTACCCCACGTGAAGAGTCCATGCCCGCCGAGAAGGATCCCATCGGTGCCAGGGTTGTCCTGTATTGCCCGTTCGATTAGAAGGGCGAGCTCGAATCCAGGACGTTGCCACGGAACCCAGACGATCTTTCGTCCGAATGTGCGATTGAACTCGTCCAGTTTGCTTTTGCCGTTTGCGCTTGCGGCCAGCGCGATCGCCCAGTCAGGGTGCAGGTGGTCGACGTGCGGGTACGGCAGAAAGGCATGTAACGGCGTGTCGATGGAGGCCGCAACGCGGTTCTCGCCAAAGGCCGCCAATGGATAGTAACGAACCATCTCATCTTCGTATTGTTCGCCGCGGTAAATGCCCTTGAGTTCCTCCAAACGATCCAGATAGAGCAGGGCAAAGCCTGCCTCGGTGATTGAACCGATATCCCCACCGCTTCCTTTAACGGCCAGCACTCGCACGCGCTTGCCGCTAAATGGGTCAGCGAGTTCTATCTTGGAACTTGTGTTTCCTCCACCGAAGTTCGTGATGCGCAAGTCCGCACCCAATAAGTTCGACCTGTAACGCAGCATCGCTAGCTGGTTTGAGGCGATGTTCTTCGCCTGTTCTTCATTCCACAGATCCTTCAGTCGGGCAGTTTCTTTGATCTCAGGCATAACCCGTCTCGGTGTACTGTTCGAAACGCTTGTACTGTTCTTCCCATCGACCAGGATCAGCCGGGTTGAGCACCTCGGTCGGAAACGACCGATCGACAATAGCGCGAACATCCTTCAATGAACTGACGGCGCCGGTACCCAAGAGCTGCACCGCTACGTTCCCTAAAGCCGTTGCTTCCGCAGGGCCGGCAACAACTCTTCGGCCAGTAGCGTCGGCGGTGAACTGGTTCAGGAGGCGATTCTTCGACCCGCCACCGATCACTCGAATTTGTTCGATGCGCCTTCGGCAAAGCTGCTCAAGCTCGATGAGAACTGCGCGATACTTCAATGCTAGGCTCTCCAGGACGCAACGCACGTAGGCGCCCGGGCTCGATGGTGTCGGCTGATTTGTCTTCCTACAGAAATCGTCTATCGCTGCTGGGATATTTGTCGCGCGCAGAAAACACCGGTCGTCAGGATCTATTAGGTGCAAGAAGGCCGGCTCACGTTCGGCTAGGTCGGCAAGTTCGCGATAGTCGACGTTCTTGCCCTCTGCGCGCCACGAATTCCTGCAACCTTGTAGCATCCAGAGTCCCGTCACGTTCTTCAGGAGACGCGTAGTCCTATTCACGCCACCTTCATTCGTAAAGTTCAACTTGAGAGCCTGAGGAGTGACGATTGGCGCATCGATTTCAGCACCGATCAGAGACCAAGTACCGGAACTAAGGAACGCAGTGCCATCGCGAGCTGTAATCGCGGCAACGGCTGAACCGGTGTCATGGCAGGCGGGAGCAATTACGGGTGTGTGCGCCAAACGAGAATTCTGCGCCACACATGGCTGCAAAGTTCCGATGGTCGTACCGGGCTCGACGATAGGTGCAGGGAGTTCGGGAACCAACCCAATTCTTTGCATGAGCTCGGTTGCCCACTGGTGACGAAACGGGTCGACAAGCTGCGTTGTGGTCGCGTTCGTGAATTCGCAAACGGCATTTCCAGTCAGCCAATAATTAAGAAGATCGGGGATTGTAACCAACTGCTTGGCCGCTGCAACTATGCTCGGTGTCTGTCGATGCGCGGCAACGAGTTGGTAAATGGTGTTGATCGGCATAAATTGGATTCCCGTTGCCCGGTAGATCTCTTCTTTTGACACCACCTGAAACACTTCTTCCATTACGCCGTTGGTGCGGCTATCGCGATAGTGATACGGATTCTGAAGCAGCTCTCCGCGTTCTCCCAGTAAGGCGTAGTCCACTCCCCACGCGTCTACGCCGATTCCCGCCAGCCCCTCCTCCTGCCCGATATAGGACAGAGACTTACGCATTTCGAACCAGAGCCGACCAACGTCCCAATGGAGCGACCCTCCATATTCGACAGGCTCATTCGGGAACCGGTGGATTTCGTTCGTCGTGAGAATTCCCGCGTGCAAATGGGCAAGCACGGCGCGTCCGCTTTCTGCTCCAAAATCGAAGGCCAGATACGGTTTAGAGTGGGAGTCACGCATAGGACGAAACGCTGTCGTCGTTCTTCGCCGCCCGCTCTTTCGTGATGCGCTGCAGATAACCGCTCTGCCGGAATGCCTCCAGTGGGTCTTTGGGCAAGCCCTTGGAATCTCTCCAGTCTTGAATGACGGGGCGGACATCAGTTGCGAAGGCGTCCTGCAGCTGCGACTCGGCCTGAACCAAGTCGCAGTTCTTCTGCGCGGCTACGAGTTTCTTCGCGTCAACCAGTGCCGCCTTAGCGAAGAGTTGCTGGGCCATCATCACAGTCTGAATCATCGCTTCAATTTTGCCTTTGAGGTTGTGGCTTTGATCCACCATGTAAGCAATATCAGCTCGCTGACCAGTCTCCCATTCAAAGAAACGGATTTCGTGGAAGATGCGGAAGACCTGATATGGATCAATTGATCCCATCGTTAAGTCATCGTCGGCATAGCGGCGGTCATTGAAGTGAAAGCCACCGAGCATGTTTTCAGAGAGCAGCCAGGCCACGATTTGCTCAACGTTCTGGGTGGCATAGTGATGCCCGGTATCAACCAGGACCCTGGCTTGTGGGCCAGCCGCACGCGAGAGGAGAAGGGCCATTCCCCAATCGGCAATGTCAGTGTGATAGAAGGCCGGCTCGAACGGTTTGTACTCCACGAGCATCCTCTGATCCGGAGACAGCGCTTGATGCGCCTCTTTAAGCGCTTTGGCGAACCACTGCTTCCGTTCCCGAATGTTCGCAGTACCCGGATAATTCGAACCGTCAGCAAACCAGAAAGAGACATCTCTGCTGTTGAGGCGCTTTGCGATTTCGATGCTTTCTTTCGTGCGCTGCAGTGCGCGCCGACGGACGGAGTCATCAGGGTTTCCAAACGACCCGTACTTGTATTCCTGATGCTCAAAAAGATTGGGGTTGATTGATCCCGGTACCACTCCATAGCGGCTGGCGAAGTGGATAATTTCATTAGTGCTGTTTACGCCTTGAGGGCAATCCCACAGGACGTGTAGAGCTACGGTCGGACAGACCCCGGTCAGGAGATGTACTTGACCAGCGTCGCTGAACTTTTCCTCTGTAGTTGTCGCGGCGGCCGGTTGAATGAATTTCCCGAAACGAGTACCGGTATTAGCAAACCCCCAGGAAGGAAGTTCGATTCGAAATGACTCAAGAGCGGCGAGCACTTTGTCAGTCATGGACGAGTTCACGCGCACCTCTTTCAAGGAGCCGAAGAGTACGATCTTTTAATTGCAGCCGTTGTAGCTTCATCTGGATTTCGCGTTGTTTCGCAATGCGAAATGCACGTCAAGTCGTTGGGAAACCCGAAAAGCTTGGCTACGCACGACATCGATTGGCGACGAGGATCGGCGGAAACCCGGTCGTAAACTCGAAGCACATTTGCTGATTTCGTGTTGTAGAATCTCGGTTTCAAAATCCACGGTGAGGAAGCGATTTTTCTCTCATTATTTCCGTGCACGCCAGGGCATTATCGATTTTCCGATATCCCTGGACGGATCGCCGCCGTGGCTTCGAAGGGTTCTCGGGCATGGGCCAACTTTAGTTTTGGCGGGACGATTTGGCCCTGCGAGCAAGTAATACCACCCCAGATTGCGCCACGAGTGGCGATCTTAATTTCGCCTTGCAAAACGAAAAAAATCGATCATAATGCGCCAACTACATGAGTCCCATCTCTCAGGGTCGAGAACGATACCTCGTCAAATCTATCCTTCACGCGTCTCAGTTGTTGGGCGCGTTTCACTCTCCGGGGGAGGCTCTGCCGCTGAAAGAGATTTGCGCACGATGTGGCTTGCCTAAGACGATGGGATTTCGGCTCCTCTATACGCTTGAGAAGTGCGGGATGATCGATAAGATCGGGCAGAACCTTTACCAATCGCGTGTACGGCTCTGGAAACAGAGACTCTACCGATTGGGATACGCGGCCCAGGGTACTGACTATCAATTCTCTCGAGAAGTGTCAGAAAGTTTGCGGCGAGCTGCGGAAACTGAAGGGATCGAACTCATCTGCGTCAATAACCGCTACAGTGCCAAGACGGCTCAGCGCAACGCGGAATTATTAGTGCGTGAAAAGGTTGATCTCGCAATCGAGTTTCAAACCAACGAAGAAGTCGCCCCGGTAGTAGCTGCGAAGTATCGCGAGGCTGGTATTCCGTTGATCGCGATTGATATTCCTCACCCCGGAGCGACGTACTACGGGGCCAATAATTACGAGGCCGGATTAATCGGCGGGCGTTACCTCGGCCGCTGGGCAAAGGAGTTGTGGCACTCAGAAGTGGACGAGATTCTTCTGCTTGAACTGAAGCGGGCGGGAAATCTTCCACGCATGCGATTGTCTGGATTACTTGCGGGGATCAATCAAGTGTTGCCGAGCGCTGCGAATTGCCGTGTCACGTATCTGGATGGCGACGGAGAACTCGTCCCAAGCTTTACAGCGGTACGTAGGTACCTGCGGTTCTCGCACGCCCGGCAGGTGCTGGTTGGCGCTGTCAATGATCCGAGTGCACTCGGCGCCCTGCGTGCTTTTCAGGAAGCGGGCCGGACAGAGAACTGTGCCGTTATGGGGCAGAATGCGTCGCCGGAAGGACGAGCGGAACTCCGTCAGCCCAAAACTCGGTTTGTCGCTTCAGTGGCTTACTTCCCCGAGCGGTATGGAGAAAACCTGATTCGGGTCAGCCTCGACATCCTGAACCAACGTCCGGTGCCGCCCGCAGTTTTCGTAGACCATAAATTGGTCACTCCCACTTCCCTCGATCACTACTATCCGAATGACGCTCTCGCACTACTGGCCCGAGCAGAACCTAGCAGTTCGTCCCATCCAAAGCTGGCGCAGTGAAATTAGCTCGTCGTTAGTTGCCGGGTAGTTAATTCCGTTCCGTCCAAAATCGCCCCCCAATGGCTCCGCGACATCAGGCCGTTGCGACCAAGCTTCTACACTGCAAAACAACACCTACCTTGAAATCGCGCAGAAAGTGCCCGGAGTGAAATTCGAATTATCCCCTAAATCGATTGCCAAACAGCGACTTGGGGAGACGCCGTTCACGCAGAATGCAGGTTTCCCATTGCGAAATACAACAGAGTTCGCCTGTGTGCGTTGACGACGTCTCGAAGCAATGGAAGTATCCGCGCCCAAGTACGCACAGCCAACAGTCGGGCAGCGCTGGTTCCGAGATGTTCGGGATGGGTGCGAAGTTGGTGGCGCCAAGGGGGGATAATGGCCACGAAGACGCGTGTTCTCACTCTCTGCCTGTTGATCGCTTCAGCGGCGGGGCTTCTTTACGGACAGGGTGGTGCGAACGGCACTATCCTGGGAACAGTCAAGGACTCTTCAGGAGGGGTTATTGCTAGCGCCTCGGTCGACGTGATGAACGTCGGTACGAATGTAACGAGTCACACCGTGACAACTTCATCGGGCGACTATACTGTTCCTTATCTCCAACCTGGAACGTACCAGGTGACCGTTCAAACCCCCGGATTCCAAAAAAGCGTTACGAGTAACATCAACTTGATCGTCGGACAGACCGTGCGTGTGGATGTGACGCTGAAGGCAGGCGCGGTTACGGAAAGCGTCCAAGTTACCGCCAACGCCGTCGCGCTCGACACAGACACTGCCCAAATTGGGCAGACGGTGACGCAGAGGCAGGTGGACCAATTGCCCTTAAATGGGCGCAACTGGATCAACTTACTATTCATCGGCGCCGGCGCAGTACAAACCGTCGGCGAGCAGGGCCAGATGCGGCAGTCGGAAGGCAACGCGATCAGCATTAATGGCGGGCGCCCCGAATCGAACAATTACACTTTGGACGGAATCGTGAATACGGACCCGGCCCTGGTGACTCCTTCGGTGATCCTGTCACAAGACGCAATTCGGGAGTTCGACGTCCTGAGCGACGATTACTCGGCCAAATACGGCTATGGCGCAAACCAGGTCAATATCGTGAGCAAAAGCGGCACTAACGACCTACACGGCTCGGTATTTGAGTTCCTGAGGAACGATGCATTCGATGCGTATACGCCGACGCCTTTCCTGACCACGCCGACTAAGCCGGAACTGCGGCAAAATCAGTTCGGATTTGTCCTGGGTGGCCCTGTTTACTTGCCGAAGATTTACGATGGGCGGAACAAGACGTTTTTCCTGGCGAATTATGAGGGCTGGCGCATCACGAACGGTTACGTGATTCAGGGAATCGTTCCAACAGCCGCCGAACTAGGAGGCAATTTCAACGGACTCGGACTGCCAGCCTTCGACCTGACACCCGGTTCGCCTTGCCAGGTAAATCTGACCAGCGCCCCGAATCCTCTGCCCTGCATGCCGGGAGACCCCGACACTGGCGCTGGATTCTCGGGTGGAATGGTGCCAACAACTCGTTTCTCCCGACTCGCGCAGGTCGAAATTGCCGCGAACATGTTTCCTGCCCCAACGCCTGCGTGCGTGACAAATCCCAGTGCTTGCGGCGGTGGTTTCAACAATTACCAGGCGCAGACAAATCTTCCTAACCACACCAACCAGCAGACCTACCGGATCGATCAGGAGCTGGGGCGGGCCGGGAAAGTATTCTTTCGCTATACCAGGGCCAACTTCACCAACGCGACGCCTCAGGTTGGCCAGGTGTCGCCTCTCTACAGTCTGAACACTTGGAAGGAGGACGAGACGAGTTGGGCGGCGTCCCACACCATCACAATAGGTCCGAACAACGTAAATAACGTTAGAGTTGGTTATTTGGACTCGGTCGCCATCCAGGGCGCGAACCCGGCCCCTAGCAGCCAAATCGCCGCTCTGGGCTTGACAGGCGTATTCACAAACCTTCCCAGCTATGCGGCTGGTTTCCCCGACATAGCGTTCGAAGCCCCTCTCTTGAGCGGTGTGGGTAGTCCGCTAAACAGCCCCACCACGAGCAGCATTCCCGAATGGGAGGTCGCGGACGATTTTACGATGATCCGCGGCAAGCACACGATCTCAATTGGCTTCGATTACAGACACTTCGTGGAAGCTCGAAACCTCGCTACGAATTTTCTCGGGCGCTTCGTCTATAACAATAACAACATCTTGAATAACAGCGTCGGCGCCAGTTGTACTACTTCTTCCGAATTGTGTGGCACCGGCAACGAACTGGCCGATTTTCTTCTGGGATACTATCAGACTGCGGCCACCTTCCAGCCGGGCCCCCTCAGCAATCCCAATATCCCTGGCAACCTGCACCGCTACGTTTTCAACTACGTTGCGCCGTACGTAGAGGACGACTGGAAGGTCACTCCACGCCTCACATTGAATCTTGGCTTGCGGTGGGATTGGCGCAACGTTCCCTACGAAGAGCACAACGACCTTTTCTGGATTGATGATCAGAACGCGGCCGGCGGGCTCTGCTTTGCAAACAAGGCGCTGCTGACAGACGGGGTCGCGCCCACAGGGAACGGCTTTTACGAATATTGCGGCCGGCGTAATCCTGCGAACAGCTCCAAAACGCCGTTTGCTCCGCGATTCGGTTTTGCTTACCGGCCTTTTGGCGATAAGACCGTGATTCGCGGCGGATACGGTATCTTCTGGGATTCCTCCGAGGCCCGCGAAATAGACGATTCCGGGGATTACTACCCCTATGTGGAGCGTGCCGCGGTCGCTCCGAACACGCAATCTCCGTCGGTTGCGCCAAAATCGACCGACAATCTGTTCGTCCCGAACACTGCTATTGTGCCTATGAACTTTGGGCTCTTTAGTAGCCAGTTCGTGGCGGTCGTAATCTCAGATCATCCGCGCAACCCGTACATCCAGCAGTACACCCTTTCCGTAGAGCGCCAACTAACTCCCAATACTACGCTGGAACTCAGTTACGTAGGCAGCCACGCCATCCATTTGTTGGATCGCGAGAACGTCAATACGCCATCACTTCTCACTGGCACGCAGCTAACCAATTGCCAGGCGGCTTTCGCAGGCCTTCCAGCGACGCAAGGAGCCTACCTCGGAAACCAATGCCCGTTTTTCACGCGGATTCCCCATCCGAACTTCGGAACCCTCGCACTTAACAGCGTGTGGAGTGGGTATTCCAACTACAATGCCGGAACCATCAAGCTGCAGCACAGAAGCAAGGACTTAGCGTTGTTGACCAGCTATACGTATGCAAAAAGCATGGACGATAAATCCGCGGCGGCCGGCGTTGGAGCGGATGGCGCGGGATTCGCTGGCCATGAAGACGACTTGGATCCGCAGCTAGACTACGGCCCGTCAGATTTCAGCGTAACGAACCGGTTTGTCAACAGCGTTATCTACGACTTGCCGTTTGGCCGCGGGCAGCGATTTCTTTCCGGCATCAGCAGGCCCGTAGACCTCCTGCTCGGCGGATGGCAGTTGGGTGCGATCACGACCTTCCAAACCGGTTTCCCTTTTTCCATTACAGCGGCCGACCCAGGCGCTTACCTCAGCTTCGGCATGAGGGCAAACCAGATTGGCAACCCGAACGTCGGGAACAAAACCATAAACGAGTGGTTTAACACCGCGGCTTTTGCGCAACCGGCGTTCGGAGTCTACGGCAGCTCTGGGCGCAATATTCTGACCCAGCCGGGCATCAACAACTGGGACGTGAGTCTGGACAAGACGTTCCAACTGACCGAGCGGGTCGGGTTCCAGTTGCGCGTGGAAACATTCAACACATTCAACCATACTCAGTACGGCGTCGACCCGACCACGACCGCCGCCCTGGGCCCTGGCCAGAGCGCCGTGGACTCGGCTCTGGGCGACCCGAACTTCGGCAAGGTGGTCAGCGCTCGTCCCGGAAGGATCGTTCAATTCGGAGGAAAAATCGTCTTCTGATCGCCGGCCGCCAATGTTTTATTACCTCGCTGGCTCGAAAAAGCACCGGGATTGGACGGTGTTCAGCGAACTTTGCACTTGAGTAGCAGGACCGCCTTTGACCCGTTAGTGCAGTCCCCCCCAAAGGACCCGCCAGCCCACCCCTGGCGGGTCTTCTTTTATTTTGGCCTACTGAACGAGACCGCGGAACGCGGCCAATAACAGTTCCCAGTCTAGGCTGCGTACGTTTTTTGACGAGCACTGCCGGGCCGGAGGTTTTCAGTCCGCGGATTCGGAAATGAAGTGCATGTGTGGACTTCAGCTCAATCGTTCTGCATTCCAAAACCACGGCCATTCATTTGCTACTTAGAAATAGTGTTGGGCATGCGAGCCGTTGTCGCGTAAGTAGCGGGAAATCCATGCTTCGCATCCTGCAGTGCGCTTCGTATTAAGATTTCACCTTGCGAAACAGCGCCTCCCGTATCCCCTGCAATTGACAGCCCAGTCTGACAGCGTCAATATCCGCGCCGTCAGTTTCTCTTTTCGCAGCAATTGCGCTGTTTGGCAAAAACTTATATCCCAATTTCGAGCTGCCTCAAATGAAAAATTCAAGCAGGCAAGTTTTCCGTATGCTGCCTTTCTTAGCCCTTGCTACTTGCCTCTCGCTCTCTGCGCAACAGACAAGCGATCCGCTGCTCGCCGGCTTTCAAAATCCGCCGGAGTCCGCCAAGCCTCGCGTGTGGTGGCACTGGATGAATGGAAACATCACCAGGGAGGGCATTAAGCTCGACCTAGACTGGATGCATCGGGTCGGCCTCGGAGGATTCGACACCATCGACGCTTCGCTGTCCACCCCGCAGGTGGTCAAACAACGCATCATCTATATGACTCCGGAGTGGAAGAATGACTTTCTATATGCCACCAAATTAGGCGAAAAGTATGAGATGGAGATGTCGATTGACAGTTCTCCCGGATGGAGCGAGACGGGCGGTCCCTGGGTTACGCCTTCGGAAGGGATGAAGAAGTACGTCTGGAGCAAGATCGTCATCGAAGGCGGAAAGCCTTTTACCGGCAAACTCCCCCATCCACCCGAGAATACCGGCGCGTTTCAGGCAATGGGCATCCGGGATAATCAGGTTGGGCCCCCCGAAACCCAACCTCCGCCGCGGTTTTACGCCGATAGCGTCGTAATTGCTTATCGCCAGCCGGAAACCGATGTACCGGCCAAGTCGTTCCACCCCACCATCACAGCCAGTGGTGGATCACCAGACATTGCGATGCTCACAGATGGGGACCTCACAAAAACGACTTCAATTCCCATTCCGCCTGTCGGAAAAAAAGCCTGGATTCGCTACGCCTTTCCTAATCCGGTGACCGTGCGCTCTATCAGTCTGGTCACCAAAGATCCTAACCAAATTGCCGCCATCGTCTACGGCATCGCGCCACCGCAAAAGGCGCTCGATGCGAGCAACGACGGCCAAACCTGGCACACGGTTGCGCAGTTGGTCACGAGCCAATCGCCCGAGACCACCATTTCCTTCCCGGCTGTGACGGCTAAATACTTCCGCGTTACTTTTCTTCGTGTGCCCCCGCCCCCGCGGCCCACGTGGGCCGCTGGTATCGACCCCAAGTCCTTCGGCAACGTCGGACCTGCGCCTGCGAGCTATGAGATTGCCGAACTTGTTTTGCACCTTGGCGCGCGGGTGAATCATTTCGAGGAGAAGGCCGCCTTCGTACCGACTCCCGACCTTTATGAATTTGCCACGCCGCCGGTCGGCCCCAACGATGTTGTGAAGAAGTCCGACGTGGTCGATCTCACATCCAAAATGCGCCCTGACGGCACTCTGGATTGGACTCCGCCACCCGGACGCTGGGTCGTGCTTCGCTTTGGTTACAGTCTGCTTGGTATTACCAACCACCCTGCCACGGTGGAAGCCACCGGTCTTGAAGTCGACAAGCTCAATGGACAGGACGTTCGCAAGTACATGGAAAATTATCTCGACAGCTATAAAGATGCCGTCGGCACAAGCAATATGGGTGCGCACGGCATCAGCACCATTACGAATGACAGTTGGGAAGCGGGCGCGCAGAACTGGACCGACAACATGATTGCCGATTTCAAGCGGTTGCGCGGCTACGATCCTGTTCCCTGGATGCCGGTGCTTACGGGCGAAATCGTTGGCAGCTCAGCCGATAGCGACCGTTTTCTGTGGGATTTGCGCAAGACAATTGCTGATCTCATTGCCGATGAGCATTACGGCGTCATCGAAAGCGTCCTCCACGAATGGCATATGGGCCACTACGGCGAGTCACATGAAAGCGGCCGCGCCCTTGTAGCCGATGGGATGGAGGTGAAGAAGTTCAATGAAGTTCCTATGAGCGCTATGTGGACGCAACGGCCGGGAGTCAATAACGTGATGTATGACTACAACGCGGATGATCGTGAATCCGCATCGGTTGCGCACATATATGGCCAGAATATCGCGGCTGCGGAGTCCATGACGGCCTCCGCCGCGCCCTGGGGGTGGTGGCCTGCAACCCTTAAGCCAACTGCCGACCAAGAGTTTCTGAACGGCATCAACCGCTTCTTCATTCACGAGTCGGCGCACCAGCCGCTTGTAAACGCTAAGCCCGGCCTGACACTTGGCCCCTTCGGCCAGTGGTTTAACCGCAACGAAACCTGGGCCGATGAGGCCGGTCCGTGGGTGAGTTACCTTGCCCGAAACTGCTACATGCTGCAGCAGGGCCGCTTCGACGCGGATGTGATTTACTTCTACGGCGAGGACTCCAACCTCACCGCCATCTACAACAAAAGGGCGCCCGATTTGCCGGTCGGCTATGGCTTTGATTACGTCGATGCCGACGCCGTCATCCATGTTCTAAAGGTCGATGCAAAAGGTCACATCACGACGCCGGGCGGCACCATCTATCGCGTGCTTGGACTTGCATCCTACAGCCGCCATATGTCGTTGCCGGTGCTACGAGCGATCCACCATCTCGTCACGGAAGGAGCCACCGTGGCCGGTCCTAAGCCGACTGACGATCCCAGTCTCGCCGATAGCCAGAGCGAATTTCATACACTCGTAAACGAGTTGTTCGGCAACGGTACCGGCGTCCATCATCTTGGAAAGGGAACGGTCTATGCCGGCCAAACGGTAGCTGAAGCGCTTAAAGCGATGCATGTGTCCCCTGACTTCACTTACACTACGCAGTCCGGCTCTGAGGCGAATCTCAAATTCGTTCACCGCAAGCTTGATGACGGCGACCTCTATTTCGTCGACAACCGCAGCAACAGCCCCGTCGAAGTTAAGGCGACCTTCCACGTCGCCGACCGCGCGCCTCAGCTCTGGTACGCGGAAACAGGCAAGACCGCACGCGTCTCGTACGCCATCGCTGGCGGCCGCACCACTGTGCCGCTCAAGCTCGGATCGTGGGGTACGGTGTTCGTCGTCTTCCGCAAGCCAACGAGCAAGGTTTCTTTCACGCTTCCGCCAACGACCGAGACCACGCTGACTTCGATTGGGGGGCCGTGGGATGTCACATTCCAGCCGGGCCGCGGCGCGCCCTCTTCCGTCGTGATGAAGAAGCTCATCGATTGGAGCAAGAGTGATGATGCAGGGGTAAAGTACTTTTCCGGCATGGGAACCTACACGAAGACGGTGCAGGCTTCTCCCGAGTGGTTCCACAAAGGAGCACATCTGTGGATCGACTTGGGCGATGTAAAAAACCTGGCCATTGTCACCGTGAACGGCCAGGATCTCGGAGAAGTCTGGCATGCTCCGTATCGCGTGGATGCGACGATGGCTCTCAAGCCCGGCGCCAACCAGATCAAGATCGAGGTCGTAAACGCATGGGTCAACCGCCTTATCGGCGATCAGCAGCCGGGTGCCACCAAGTACACCTTCGCCGACGTGAAGCCATACAACGCGCACTCGCCGCTGCTGCCATCAGGCCTGCTGGGGCCAGTAACGCTGATCCGCGAAGATGCAGATTAGCTGAACGAGAAGTTCTATGCCTCGGTTGAGTTCGCGACGAAAGGTAAAATGAGGCTCCATCGAATCGTTGCCGCAAAGCGAGTCGATGTCCTCGGCTTTTTGGCAGGCTTGATATGCAAACGCCGTATTGGAATTGCAGTCCTCCTATTTACGGCCGTTACCCTCAATGCGGCTGCGCAAGCTCCGCCTGCACCTGATTTTGAGAAGAACCTTGGTATCAGCACGTTGCCGCTTTGGGCTGGCGCCGCGTCCGCTGAAGGCGGCCAGCACAGTGAGTCCTCAACATTGACAATATTCGTTCCGCAGCGCGGAACCGAAAACGGCACCGCCGTAATCATCGCGCCGGGAGGCGCCTATGTCGGCTGGGCCGGCAATTTGGAGGGACGCCAAGTCGCAGACTGGTTTGCTGCTCGCGGGATCACCGCTTTTGTGCTGAAGTACCGTCTGGGCCCTGATAACCCGTATCCCCTTCCGCTGCGGGATGCCCAACGCGCTGTCCGACTCGTGAGGTCGCTGTGCAAAACATACCGGCTGTCACCCGAAAGAATCGGCTTAATGGGCTTCTCTGCGGGAGGTCATCTTGCGGCGATCGAGGCTACAACCGCCGACGACGGTAAAACCGATTCGAGTGATTCAATCGAGCGCGTAAGTGATCGTCCGAATTTCTTGATCCTGGCATATGCCTGGCTGAATGCAATGGAGCCGAATGATCGAGGCTTGATCACCTACTGTTCTGTCCTTCGCACCATGCCCCCTAGCGATTGTCGCGAATGGCAGGAGAAGTACACGCCCGTTTTGCATGTCACTTCAAAAATGCCGTCAACCTTTCTTTATGCCACGAGTGACGATGCGCTCGTGCCCGTGCAAAGCAGTGTCGATTTCTATTCCGCTTTGATCAAAGCTGGAGTAACAGCAGAAATGCACTTATTTCGTCACGGCGCCCATGGCAGCGGGCTGGGCAAAGGAGATCCCGCGCTGGATAAGTGGCCTGCGCTTCTCGAATCGTGGCTGCGAAGTCAGGGTTGGCTCACTCCTGATCCTGCGGTCGTTGGTCCTACAGAACATAAATGAACCGCCAAAACACTATGTGTTATTTCCCAAATGGGTTCCCATTTCCACTGCTCCGACAAGAAGTAGCGCCCAGGAAGGAGCCACTCCATGAAGAAACAGGGAAAGTTGTCGGATAGCCGGTCGTCGAAGGGTGTTAGCCGACGCACGCTGATCAAAGGAGCCGCAGCGTTGGTGGCGGGAACAGCGGCATCGGCGGTGGCTTCTTCGAAGCTGGTTCCCACGGCGGAAGCGCGCACGTCACCCGACCAGTTTGTGGCGAGGCCGACGACGATCGAAGCTTCGCCGCGCAAAAACATCGTCGAAACCGATAGCGGCAAGGTCTATGGCTTCATTAAAGATGGCGTGGTGACATTCCGGGGGATTCCGTACGGCGCTTCGACGGAGGGGAAGAATCGTTTCATGCCGCCAGTCAAGCCAGAGCCGTGGGCGGGTGTGCGCAGCGCCTTGTATTGGGGGCCGGTGAGCCCGCAGCCCTTTACGAGCACGCTGGACTCGCCGCGGGCGGGATGGAAGCACGATCGCGAGGCGTTCATGTTCCAGTGGGAGGACGGGCACGATTCCGAGGATTGTCTGCGGATCAACGTCTGGACCCCCCTCTATCAATGACAATGCGAAGGGGCCAGTGATGGTGTGGCTGCACGGCGGTGGCTACGTTTTTGGTTCGGATCAGGAACTGCGGATGTATCCGGGCGACGGCTTGGCTCGACGCGGCGATGTGGTGGTAGTCAGCGTGAATCACCGGCTGGGCGTATTGGGATATGGCAACCTCATGGTCTTCGGCGAGCAATACGCGAGCTCGCCAAACGTGGGAATGCTGGACATCGTTGCGGCACTCGAATGGGTGAAGACAAATATCGGCAATTTTGGCGGCGATCCGAACAGAGTCTTGGTTTTCGGGCAGTCGGGCGGCGGAGGGAAAGTATCGACGCTGATGGGCATGCCTGCAGCGCAAGGGCTCTTCCATCGGGCGGTGGTGGAGAGCGGATCCATCCTGCAATATGAGTCGCAGGAATCATCGGCGCGAGTGCTGGCGGGCGTTCTGGCTGAGCTTGGCCTGAACAAGAGCAATATCGGCAAAATTCACGAAATTCCATATCAGCACATCATCGAGGCTGCCGTGCGTTCGCAGCGCGTTTCGGCTTCCGGGGGCAACGATGAGGGTGTTTTGAGTTGGGGGCCGGTCGAGGACGGGAAAATTCTCCCTTTCCACACGTGGAAACCTGACGCTCCGCCGTTTTCCAAGGACGTCCCACTAATTGTGGGCAACACGCTGAACGAATTTTTCAACAGTGTTCAGATGGAAGACGCCAACGCCGATTCCTGGGATATGGCCGAAGTTCAGAAGCGGCTCTCCGTCAAGCGCGGAAACAGCTTTCTTTCAGTCGGTTTTGGCGACGCAGCCGATCACATCATCACGGTGTGCCAAAAGACGCATCCCGGCGCGACGCCGTTCACGATTTATTCAATCGTTTCAGCAATGCGGGCCATGCGTATAAGCGCGCTGGCGCAGGCGGAGCGGAAAGCCGCGCAGGGAGGGGCGCCGGCTTACAATTACTGGTTCACCTGGCAGACCCCCATCCTGGACGGGCAGGGTCGGGCCTTCCATTGTTCCGAACTTCCCTTTGTGTTCTACCAGACGGACGCTTGCGCCGCGATGACCGGCGGAGGGCCCGAAGCGATGGCTCTAGGCGCTCGCGTGGCCGACGCCTGGATCAGCTTCGCCCGGACGGGCAATCCGAATCATCCGGGTCTGCCACACTGGCCAGCATACGATCCCGAAACAGTCCCCACGATGATTTTCGACAACCAGTGTGTGGTGAAAAATGATCCCGACGGCGAAATCCGCAAGGCGATCATCGAAGCTGTGGCTTAAGTTTCTCTAACCTAAGGCGCCGATCTTGCCGCTATGGTCTTTCGACGGGCCGGCAGGATGGGCAAGAAAGAAATGCGGGGCGGCGGCAAGTCTCGGTCGAGATTTGCTGCCAAGTGGGGAGGTCCATTTTCCCTTTATACCATTCCGTTACGGCAGCTCCTTGGGGACGGGTACTTATGGCAGCCGTTGGGGAGGGCGCCGCCCTCCCCAACGGTGCGGCGTCTGCGCCGCCGCGCGTCGATTTTCCGCCATGCATAGGTCAAGCGGTAGACGAACCGGCGTCGAACCTTGCGTCATAGCGACGCAAATTTGGGGTTGCCAGCAAGCCTTGGCTGTCGTCGGCACAACTCGCCTTTCCATCAGGCGACCCCGAGTATCCAGCCCTCAATTTCGGCGACCTTTCGTTCGTGGTCGATCAGGCTCGGGCTCAAGTACTGTTCGAGACTGCCGCCTAGGTCGCTCCGGCGGAGCCACTCCGCAGTGCAGTATGCGTCCTGCTGATGGGAGTCGCGGCTATCGCGCGGGATGCTGTGGCTCCACAACGCCGGATAGACCTCGACGACCGCCGATTTTCCCGGCGGCACCTTCCAGCCATCGAATGGCCAGAAATGAGCTCGATCTCCGGTTCGCAGTCGGATAAAGCGCAGCCAAGGGATTCCCGCGTGTGTCGATTTGGCGACGGAGCCAGGCACGTCAAAGTGAAATACCGACTTCACGCCAGCCCGTACTTCCGTGATCCGTCTCCAGCGTGAATTACCACAGCGGGCCACCCCATTTCCGCACTCGCCCTCGCGAACGAAGTCAACGTAGGTGCCGTCCTCATCAGTCGGCCAATGCTTTTGAAAGTCGTTTAGGTAGGCCGACCAGTCGTGGGGCAGGTCGTACTTTTCGAGATATTGGAGCGGGAACGAAAAGCCGTGGTCGATGCCAGCCAATGTCGGCGGTGCTTCTGAGAGGCGTTCGACAAGCCAGTGTGCAATTTCTTTACGTGACCAGTTCTTACGAGGGCTGGGCGGGGGCAGTCCCTCGTGGGGTTCTCTGACCTGATCCGCCATGTAGACGCGCAGGCCCTTGAGGCTGGACTCGCACGTTTCCGCGCCCGAGTAGTCGATTCCAATGTATCTCTCGAAAGCCGCGCTCATGTCGTTGTCCGCAAAGTGCGAGAGTCAGTCTTTCACTGGGTGAAGATTACCAGACCACGCGCTTGCCGTACTTACAGCTCCATTGGACGGATGCCCGGCCCGGTGCGAGCGTCGCCCAACTCCATTGGTTATTCCGCTTATCGCATATCCCAGGGGTAGGTAGGCCTCACGCTGCACCGACTTGTGTTGTCGGGTGCGAGCTCTTTTGGAGCACGCGCCATTGGCCGGGCGAAGTGCCTTCCCAGTGGTGGAAAGCTCGGAAAAACGAATTAGCGTCTTCGTAGCCTAAGAGATAAGCAGTTTCGTTCAGTTCCCGAGATGAGTGGAGCAAGTAGTGGCGGGCTAGTTCACGACGCGCTTCGTCCAGCAGCCGCTGAAACGTGATGCCCTGTTCGGTTAGGCGGCGCTGTAACGTCCGAGCGCTCAGATGCAGCTCTCTCGCGAGGTCTTGTATCCCCGGACGCTGGCCCGCGAGCAGCTGCTTCAGAATCCCTTTTGCTTGCTCCGTAAAAGTTTTTTGCGCGAGTTGCTCGCTCAGTTCCGCCTCAAGTTGCGGTGCGACCGCCGCCAGCAAATCCGCGTTGTAAGTGACGAAGGGTAATTCCATGCCTGCCTTGCTAAATATCAAGGCGTTCTGGTCGGACTTGAATTTCACGGGACAGCGGAAGTGCGCCTCGTACATTTCGCGATGGGCCGGAGGTCGTTGAAACTCCACTCGCTTCGGATTCAGGGGCCGTCCGGTGCCTCGGTGCCCGAGTCCAATAATCCATGCGAAGCACACATCCACCAGCAACGGAGGCTCTTGCTCATGCGCGAGAAGCCAGCTGAACCGGACCGCGCATTCATTCCCTCGTTCGACTACGCGGATTTCCTCTGGGCAGGTTAGTTGCTTGTAGCGCGACAGCCGCTCAACCGCGTCCCGGAACGACCTTGCTGAGAGCGCGACGATCTTGATCGGGTCGTAGCGCTCGACACGCTCTTCGGTCCCCAGCTTGAGGCCAAAGCCCGGATCACTGCTGGATTCTGCAATCCCTCGGTAAAGCGCGAAGAACTCCTCGGTGCTCACCAAAATTTTGTCCTGGTTAAACAACCCCAGCGGCAGACCGGCTCGCCGCAGCACCGCGTCCGGCGAAAGGCCCAATTCGTCTAACTTTCGCGACAGCGTAGTCGAGACTCTAAAGCGATTCGCCATGGCTCACCTGAAAGCATAACTCTGCTTCCCTTTTATCTTGCCCGCCCGATCATTTTCGGTATTGCTCGTTGCTGACGTGCTCCATCCAATCGACAACCTTGCCGTCCTTCCTTTCCTGAATGGCGATGTGCGTCATCGCCGTGGTCGCCGTTGCACCGTGGCAGTGCTTCTCGCCGGCCGCGAACCACACCACGTCACCGGGCCTGATCTCCTCGATAGGTCCGCCTTGACGCTGTGCCCAACCGCAACCGGCGGTGACGATCAACGTCTGGCCGAGCGGATGGGTATGCCACGCAGTCCGAGCGCCTGGCTCGAATGTCACGCTAGCGCCTTGAACGAATGCCGGGTCGGGCGCTTGGAATAGCGGGTCAATGCGTACAGTGCCAGTGAACCATTCGGCTGGTCCCTTTGTGGAGGGTTGCGAGCCAACTCTCTTAATGTCCATCTCCTTGACTCCTAATCCGTTCGACCTCGTCGGCATCCCGGTCGCGATATGCGTCATCGCGCAGCCGGGTTCAGCGGTATGACATCTTTAGAATCTGCTCGGGAAGGCGAGCGCCCTGCACGGGTATGTTCGAAGCACCGCTCCCAATTTCGCTCAGATCATCGGGCGTAAGTTCGACATCACCCGCCGCGATGTTCTCCTCCAGTCGATGGAGTTTGGTTGTGCCCGGAATCGGAACGATCCATGGCTTTTGTGCAAGCAGCCAGGCAATCGCGATTTGGGCAGGGGTCGCATTCTTTTGCTTCGCGATTCGGCTCAACAAGTCCACTAACGCCAAATTCGCCTTGCGAGCTTCAGGTGTAAAGCGTGGAAAGCTGGCCCGCATATCGGAGCTGTCAAACGATGTTTTTTCATTGATCTTGCCTGTGAGAAAGCCTTGACCGAGCGGGCTCCAGGGCACGAAGCCAATACCCAGTTCCTCGCATGTAGGCAATATCTCTGGCTCGGGATCTCGCGTCCACAACGAGTATTCGCTTTGCACGGCGGTGACCGGCTGGACAGCGTGGGCGCGGCGAATGGTTTGCGCTCCTGCCTCGGAAAGGCCAAAGTGCTTCACTTTTCCTTGCTGGATCAATTCCTTGACAGTACCGGCGACATCTTCAATCGGCACATCGGGATCGACGCGATGCTGATAGAGCAGATCGATAGCATCGGTCTTCAGTCTTTTCAACGAAGCCTCGGCAACTTTCTTGATGTGTTCGGGGCGGCTGTTCAGACCATGGCGCTGTCCGTTTTGTTCAATGTCGAAGCCGAATTTCGTAGCCATCACAACCCGGTCTCGGAAGGGAGCGAGTGCCTCGCCCACGAGTTCCTCATTTCTGAACGGACCATAGACTTCGGCCGTATCGAATAATGTCACACCTCGTTCGACAGCCGCACGGATCAAGGAGATTCCCTCCTTGGTCCCCACAACTGTGCCATAGGCGTAGCTCAGTCCCATGCAGCCGAGTCCAACAACGGACACTTCAAGGCCACTTTTCCCTAATTTACGTTTTTGCATCGAAGCTCCTTTCGTGGATGATTGCGGTCGAACTCTTTCGATTTGCATTTCTTCATTTACAGCTCGCCTACATCGTAGCCGGGCTTTTTGTAGAGCGTGTCCCACTTGTTTTGAATATCAGGTTTGTACACCTTTTGCAGCCAATCCTGAGATTTGACTTCTTCCATCGCGACCGAAACTGACTCGTCCCCGTAATGCAAAATCTCCATAACATCTTTGGCTATGGCTTCTGCGAGCCTGGTCTTTTGTTGTTCGGATTTGCCGGGCCACAACTTGACGATGACATGAGGCATCGTTTCCTCCCAACGGTCTTTCCTTGCCCTAGCGTGGTGTCACCTTCACTGTCGCTGCGCGAGCATATGCGCCGATCATGGGCTTAAGATATGGGCTGCCCTTGTATTTCGTTCTGTATGCATCGTCGATGCGGTCGTTGATCGCACCGTCCACCGGCTCAAATGACACTTCTTTCGTGATACCAGCAGCTGTGATCCGACCCGCCTTTTGCTGCATCGCTGCTCTATACCAGCGAGATTCCTGCCCGTTGAAAGCGCGAACATACAGCGCGTTATCGACGAAGACCGACCATATCCAAGTGGGAGTGCCGTACGTCTTGCCGTCCTCGCGGAATGGCGAGACGTGCATGTCATCCGTTCGCGCTATCTTGCTCAGATCGTCCTTCGACCATGTGCTCATCACAAATCTCCTTACGGGTGCAGCAGTGTTTTTATGGCACGGCGCTCGTCCATTGCCCGTAGCCTTCTGCCACCTGGTCGAGAGGCAGAGTCATGTCGAACACGTTGCGCCCCTAAGAATCGACTTCACTGGGGTGATGTTCATTAGCGCGCGCTATCGATGATCATGCCCCCATCCGGGGTGAGGCTGTAGCCGGTCAGGAACTGGGCATCCTTGCTTGCGAGGAACAGGACAACCGGTGCGATGTCCTCTTCCGGCGATCCATACCGACCGAGCGCGTTGTTTGGCGGAGGAACGTCAGTCGCGCCCCATGTATTCGCGACCGGAAGGATGTTGTTCACGGTGATCCTATCCGCACCCCATTCGCGTGCGGTAACCCTGGTCAGAGCCCGTACCGCTTCTTTCGCCATAGCATAGGGACCGTAGTTCACCACGCCGACAACACCGGCCATTGAGGCGAAATTGACAACGCGACCCTCCCCGCTCGCCTTGAGATGTGGATAGCACGCCTGCATCATTCGCAGATACGCGATAGGTCCAGTCTCGAAATTGCGTTGAAGCTGCTCGACCGAGAGATTGATGATAGATGACAAAGCCGAGGACGGATCAAAGGCGTTGTTCACCAAGATATCGACCTGTCCGAACGCGGCTACGACTTGGTTGACGGCGCTCGTAATCTGGTCTGGGTTGCTGACGTCGCAAACAACGCCGATGGCGACGCCGCCACCCGCCTTGATCTCCTTAACCGTACGTTCGACATTAGCCGGAGTAAGAGAAAGGACAGCGACCTTTGCGCCCTCCACTGCGAGCAGCTTTGCTACCGCACTTCCGATGCCGCGTCCAGCGCCCGTTACAATGGCAACTTTACCGTCAAGTTTACTCATGATTTCCTCCATTCCTGCCCTCAAAAGAAGCGCGCTGTAAATTGAAGTCATTCGTTGCCATGCCCATCCACGATTCCCCTTATTTCGTTCCGTTCGGAAGCAGAAGCGTCTTGATCGCGCGACGCTCGTCCATGGCGCGATAACCTTCTGCCACCTGATCGAGAGGCAGAGTCAGGTCGAAAACCTTGCCGGGGTTAATCTTCCCGGTCAACACCAGCTTGATTAGTTCAGGCAGGTAGCGCCGCACCGGAGCCGGTCCGCCGTGCAGGTGGACTTCCGAGAAGAACAATTGCTCACCGTCGAGCGAGACACCGTGCGGCACACCGACGTAACCGATATAGCCTCCGGGGCGCGTAGATTGGATCGCCTGCATCATGGATTCCTGCGTGCCAACACACTCCAGTACGGAATCGGCACCGAGTCCATTGGTCAGTTCCTTGATACGCGCAACACCTTCATCGCCTCGCTCGGTCACAATGTCAGTAGCACCAAATTCGCGGGCGATCTTTTGGCGAGATGGGTTGCGGCTCATCGCGATGATGCGCTTCGCGCCCATTTGTTTCGCGGAAAGCACGCCGAGCAACCCGACCGCGCCGTCACCGACTACGACGGCCGTCGAACCAGGTTTAACATTCGCCGCATCGGCGGCAAACCAGCCGGTGCCCAAAACGTCTGACGTCGCGAGTAGGCTCGGGATCAGTTCTTTAGGAGGAAGATCGTTCGTTCCGACCAACGTGCCGTCGGCAAGTGGCACGCGCAGCAGAGGGGCCTGAGCACTGCTCATGAACTCGCGCTGCACGCACGAGGACTGATAACCGTCGTTGCAAATAACACAAGTATTGTCCGACGTGGCAAACGAACCGACGACAAACTGGCCGGGCTTAATGGTCCTTACTTCTCGGCCCACCTCTTCAACTACACCGCAATATTCGTGTCCCATCGGAGTTGGTTGGGCAATCGGTTGGAGACCCCGATAGGGCCACAGGTCCGATCCGCAGATACAGGTGGCCGAGAGGCTGATGATTGCATCCGTCGGCTTGGTTATTGTCGGTTCTGGTCGGTCTTCGAAACGAATGTCACGCGGGCCATAAATCATAGTTCCTTGCATGTGCGATCTCCTGTTTGCCGTCGCTCAGCGGCCTACCATTCGTTGCAGCTCTTCGGGATACCGGGCGCCTTGCACCGGAATTCTTGAGGCTGCGGCGTCCAGTTCGCGCAGGTCCTCCGGTGAAAGTTCGACGTTCACTGCTCCGAGGTTTTCTTCCAGCCTGTGCAGTTTGGTTGTCCCGGGGATCGGAACGATCCAGGGTTTCTGGGCCAGCAGCCAGGCGAGAGCGATCTGCGCGGGCGTCGCCTTTTTCTGTTCCGCGAATTTGCCAATCAGATCGACCAACGCCTGATTCGCCTGACGATTCTGCGCCGAGAATCGAGGCACGACATTGCGGAAGTCCGTCTTGTCGAACTGTGTGTCTTTGTTGATGGCTCCCGTGAGGAATCCCTTACCGAGCGGACTGAACGGCACAAAGCCGATGCCGAGATCTTCGAGCGTCGGGATGATTTCTTTCTCCGGTTCTCTCCACCAGAGCGAGTATTCGCTTTGCAGTGCCGTCACGGGCTGCACTTTGTGTGCTCGACGGATCGTTTGAGCGCCCGCTTCCGAAAGTCCGAAGTGCCTGACTTTGCCTTGTTGAATCAGGTCCTTCAGGGCGCCAGCAACATCTTCAATCGGCACGTTAGGATCGACGCGATGTTGATAGAACAGGTCAATTACGTCGGTTTTGAGTCGCTTGAGCGAAGCCTCGGCGACCTGCTTGATGTGCGCCGGACGGCTGTCCAGACCAGCCTGCTTCCCGTTATCAATATTGAATCCGAACTTCGTGGCGATCACGACATCCTTACGAAAAGGAGCGAGCGCTTCGCCGACGAGTTCCTCGTTCGTGAATGGACCATAAACTTCGGCCGTATCGAAGAACGTGACACCGCGCTCGACGGCGGCCCTGATAACGGAAATGCTATGTTGCTTGTCCACTGCCGGGCCGTAACCAAAGCTCATTCCCATGCAGCCGAGCCCGATGGCTGAGACTTCCAGATCACTTTTCCCGAGTCTGCGTTTCTGCATCTCTTAACCTCCTGCTTGCTCCTGCTTGCATTCCCTACTTTAGATGGCATCGGTTCTCGCATGCACTAGCCGAGCACGCCAACCTTCTTGCAAAACGCGCCATCTTCTGGGTCTTGGGCGGAAGCCTTTCCGATCGAGGGCTCGCAGGCTCCCAGGCGTCGCTGACCTGCTCACATTGCCTCAGTCTGCCCAGACTGATGAACCCAACCTTCCGCCGACGTTTCGTCAGGACCGTCTTTCCGGTGAAAGGAATCTTCCTAAGAATCCCCGGCTTGTGCCGAACTGAGAACTTGCCAAAACCGCCGAGCTTCAGTGAAAACCCATCCGTTCCGAGATTGTTGAGCAGCGTGGCTTCCAAGCTCCCGATGACCACGTTCACGATCTGCTCGGCTTCTTTCTTGGTGGAAAGCATCAACGCTTGCTGAACGCGCACAGCCAATTCCTCCCGGCCTCGTATGCTTGATCGCATGCAGTTCAAATCGTTTCGAAAGGAAGTGTCTCCATGCGTGCCAATACTGCGGTAGTCGGGAACTTTGCCAATTTGTCTGTCGAAAAACCGAAAGGCGATCCGTTCACGATTGCTGACGGGCGCCATGTTGGGCATGACGGGTTCGTCGTACCAAAAGATTTCGGTGAATTTTACGAGCGCTTTCCCCGTTACGTGCGCAGATGGGTCGGCAGACACGTAGACAGGTCGACGAACCAGGATGTTGAGGACTGGACGCAAGAGCTGTTGATCCACCTGAGCTGCCTTCCTGCGAATTCGAAGCACCGGCAAGCCGGAAAGTGGGATGTCGTGCAAACTTTCGATCCCCACAAGCACTACCGGGCGAACAGCGCCCGATTCTTCAACTACATCAACCTGTGTCTGGGAAACAGGTTTAAGACCATGCACTCAGCCCGCATGAAGAACCAAATCTGCCGCCCCGGCAACCTGTCGTTGAGCATCCGCAGTGACGACATTGATCGTGATCACGCAGAAGATGAGTTCTGGCGTGCGCACTCGGAGTACCTGAGGGGAAAATGCATGGAGGAAGAAAGGCAGTGCGACGTCAAGCACGTTCTAGCTGAGTTCTCGGAGTTTGTGGGGCGTGAAGACTCAAGCGTCTTGCCGGCGATGGGAGCCATTTCCTCAATCGCGGCATTGGGTGATGCGGCTGAGTTGTTGGGCGCGACGAGAGCAGACTTTTTCCACAAACGTTCCCGCTTGGCCTGTTGGGCAGGTGATTCCAGGCGGGTGATCGGGTACCGAGACGGCGAAGAACAGACGGCTGACAGCCTGAATCAGCTTCGGTGCCCGTTAGTGCCCACTAGAATGGGCATCGAATTCTACGAGGCACAACTATGTAAATTTTTCTAAGGTAAAATTCTTTGAAATCAGGCGACCACTTTTGCCGAGTCGATGGGCATTAGGAGATGTAGAGGAGGCCCATTTGGGGGGCCCCGCTCAGGAATCAGGGTCGACAGCCGCGACCTGCCGGCCATTTTTTGTGTGCAAGGTGATCGTTTTTGCCGAGTTCATGTGCACTAGGATATTTGAGAGTGTGCCTGCAGCCGGCCCCCGGGAACGCGCCGCGACGGTAGCCACTGGCCACTCCGCTAAGAATATTCTGGCGGAGGCGCAAGCTTTTGCCGAAACGTTGGCCATTAGTAGGATATGGAGGGAACTCTAGCCACCCAACGGCCTGAATCGTTGGGGACTGCCTAATGCCAGTTTTCCTGGCCCAGGCAACCATGTTCAGCAAACCTACGCTCATATGGGTCACCATCAAGTTCCTCAAGAACCCACAAACATAGGCTGGAACCCAGGAGACAAGGACTCTCAGGATTTTTGACCCAGATCGGTGAATCTCACTCGGTTGCTGGCCATTTAGTACGTATACAGGCGCTGTCCCGATCTAACCGGCCAGGGGGCAGGCTCATGCTGTTGGGAATCAAGAAGCTCGGCAAATCGAGCCGCAAGCCAGCTCGGAAGCAAGTCTAAGATTTTTATCCGAGAGCGGTGAATTTGCCCCAGTCGCTGCCATTAGTAGGTAGAGAAGGCCACCCCGATCCAATGACCGCTGAGGCTGCGGGAACCTACAATACAATGCCGAAACCATAATCACCGCACGCACCCTTCGATCTGCTGTTCTAGCCGCGCTCCGCTAAGGGAACCATCTTCTGTCTGATCCACCGTAACCCACGGCTTGCCAAATCCAGGCCCAAATCTGAACAGGGGAGGACTGGAATGGAACAGTCTTTTCGCAGTCGGTCGCTTTGTCTCGACGATATCTCGCACGAAGTGTTGAAGTTGCTTGTCGATCTGGGCGGATACTGCACAGCTCAGCAGGCGAGCTTTCTGCTGAACGTCGGGTCGGCTCAGCCTGTGCGGGCGCGGCTGAGAGGGCTGCAGCGGCTGGGCTTTCTCCGGCGAGTAAGCAAATACCCAGCGGTGTATCAGGTCACGAAGGCTACAACTCGGCTGCTCGGACGCGATTCGAGCACGCGCCGGCGGCACACACTAGAGACGGTTCAATCCCGACTGCTAGGCGTGCATTTCTATTTGGAAGTCCGGCCGTGGCCAACCAGCTTTGTGTTCGATCACCAAGAAAAAATTGCGGTCTGTGAGTACATAGAATGCCCTCTGAGTTTGCTGCCGCAACGCGACGGCAAGCCGTATCTGCGGGAGAACCTCTTATTCTGGCTTCCCGGCTGGCGTGTGGCCATCGCCATGGTAGATCGGGCAGGACCCGGCGAATTCGTGCGTTTGCGAGTCTTCCTAAGGCAATTCCTGGAGGATGTCTCAGCCGTAGTTGAAGGTTGGTAGGCGGCGGTTGGCGCCGATTCGATAGAATCCGGTTGCCAAACGCAGAATCCCGAAAAGGAGCCTACCGCCGTGAAAAAACCTTACCACATAGTG
>JBOGNC010000003.1:0-54985 GCA_050747045.1 Candidatus Acidiferrales bacterium
CGTTCTAATTCGACGGCTGCGCGTGCGCGGCGTCGTCCGTAGTAAGCTGGAGGAAAATGTCCTCAAGGCTCAGGCTGAGGCCGCGCAGCTCATACAATGGCCAGCCTCTCTCAACGATTTTTGCAGCGATTTGGCTACGCACGTCCTGCCCCTGGGCAGATTCGACTGTGGCGGAAACATGTCCGTCCGATCCAGGTGGGCCGACTTGTACGCGCGAGGCTCCGGGAATATGGGACAGCAAATCCTGAAGGTGCTTTTCGGGAGCTTGCACCTCGACGTGAATGCGTTGGCCTTCACGAAGCTGCGACGTGAGATTTTGCGGCGTATCGACGGCGGCGATTTTGCCTTTGTTGATGATGACCACACGATCGCAGGTCATGCTAACTTCGGGCAGAATGTGCGTGGAGAGAATGATGGTGTGGCTGCCGGCGAGCGCCTTAATCAGGTTGCGGACTTCAATGATTTGTTTTGGATCGAGGCCGACGGTCGGCTCGTCGAGAATGATGACGTCCGGGTCATGCACCAAGGCCTGCGCCAGTCCGACGCGCTGCTTATACCCCCGCGAGAGGCGCTTGATGAGTTCGTGCCGCTTGTCGCCGAGATTGGTTTTAGTCAGCGCCTCGGCTATCAGCGCGGGACTTCTATCCGACGGGACATTTTTGATCCGCAGCACGAATTGCAGATACGATTCCACGGACATATCGGGATAGACGGGAGGAGCTTCCGGAAGGTAGCCAATGTGGCGGCGGACCTGGAGCGAGTCCTTAAATACATCAAAGCCACTGACGCGCGCGGTACCGGAAGTGGCCGGCATATAGCCGGTCAAAATGCGCATCGTCGTGGTTTTTCCGGCGCCGTTGGGGCCGAGAAAACCGAGAATTTCGCCCTTATTAACTGTAAATGAAACGTGATCTACGGCCGTAGTCGTGCCGTAGGACTTGGTTACGTCCTGAACTTCAATCAATGCGTTCCCCCAAATAAGTTATAAGGAGAGGAAAGCGAAACAATCCAACATCGTTAGACAGTCGAGACCCGCACTTGGTTAGCAAACTCTTATACCAAAAATTGCGCCAAACAAAAAATATAGATTGTGTCGGTCAAATTTGGAATACGTGGAAGTGGGATGCGGATTGCGCGGAGGGCGTTGCCGAGAAGGGCGGAGCTGATTTTGCGCGATTTCGGGACTTAAAATTGTGCCCCAGCGAATGCCGGCGCACCCGCTCGGGCGTAATTTGCAGCTACACTCACGGGCAGAGGGATAAGCCGCAGGCAACGAGCGCGAGATGACGCGCATCCGATTGCTGATTTTGGGGGGTCACTCGGCTGTTCCGAAGTGGAGGCTGCGGGGCGCGCAAAGCAATGTTTAAACTCTGGCGGGCCTGGTCGGTGGAGATGTGCGTTGACACGTCCCGGCTGTTTTGTTATTCAACACGTTTGACTGATCGCACCGCGAATCTCAGAGGGCGTATCCAACGCACAGCTAAGCGTGTGCTTGAGCGAAGAAGGAACCTCCACAAAGATGGCGGAGCATCGCGCCAGAATGAAATTATTTCACTGTTTTGCCGAACCACGGAGCAAAGATGATACGAACTGCGGTGGCCGCATGAGGCGGTTGGGGCTGGTGGCGGGCTTTGGGTTAGCTTGCCTGGGTGTGGCACTGCTGAGCGGGTGCCACGGCGGCGGCAGCGCAAATGCGATCACCATCGAGATTATTCCACCTGCGACTGGTGTGTCGGTGGACGTGGGAGCATCTGCGCCGCTGAACTTCACGGCCGCGCTCGGCGACGACACGACGAACGCCGGGGTAACGTGGAAGCTGACTGGGTCGGACTGCTCGGGAAACGGGTGCGGAACGCTGTCGAATCCTCAAGCGCTTTCTGTCTCCTATCTACCACCTCCTGCGCCGCTGCCTTCCTCGGCTGCGTTGAGCGTGACGCTGACGGCAACATCAGTGGCGCAGACGTCCGTGACCCAAACGACGACAATCACAGTAGAACCTCTACCTACTTTCACGACGACTGCGTGCAACCCTCCTATTCCGACCGGGGTGATTGCAACATGCGGATTGCCGGGCGCTTCGAACGGGCAGGCCTACAACGAGCAGATCGACGTGGCGGGCGGGGTGGAACCGTACACGTTCGCCATCACGAGCAGCAATCCGGCGTCGCTGTCGTCGTCCGTGTGCCTGAGCCTAACTGTAGCCCAAACAGCAAGTACGTCGACTGCGATTGCAGGGAAACCGTGCAACGGGGGAACGAGCCCCACGGCGGTGATGTTCACCGTCCAGTTGACTGATAGCGGCGGCGCAGCACCGGTGACGCAGCAATACTCGTTGAACATCGCACAGGCGACAGCGCTTTCGATCATAACGCCTTCGCTGAAAACGGCGAGTCTAAATGCACAATACGTGCAGCCGGTCAGCGTCAGCGGTGGAGTGAGGCCGCTCACATGGTCGGTATCGCCTCCGGCGGCGAGCAGCTTTCCGCCGGGGCTAGCATTGAACGCGACAAACGGCCAAATCGCCGGGGTACCGACAGCGGCGGCACTGACTGGGTCTTCGTGCACTCCAGCCGTTGCTGGAAAGTACTGCTTTTCGGTGACTGTGACTGATTCCTCGATACTGCCGAACAACCCTCCGCCGGCATCCCCCGGGGGATATCACAACCAAACGCAAACGCAGGCGTACTCGATTACGGTCCAGCAACCAGGGCTGCTTTCGATCACCACGCCCGCTGGCCCGTTGGCAGGGGGCACCACGGCGACCGGATATAGCGCGTCCATACAAGCGACCGGCGGAGCGCAGCCGTTTACATGGAGCGTGGTCCAGGGACAGCTACCCCCAGGACTGATTCTGACCGCGAACCGAGGCGGTAACGGAGTGATTTCCGGCGTCCCGACGGTAATCGGAACGTACACGTTTACGGTGCAAGTAACAGATTCCGAAATCGCGCCGGCGACTCAAACCAAGACGGCGCAGTACAGCGTCACGATTGTGGGCGGCCAGGATAACAATTTCCTGCTACAGGGATCGTACTCGTTCATTTTCCGCGGATTCGACAAGGACGGGTCAGTGGCGACGATCGGGACGTTGACGTCGGACGGAAATGGAAATATTAGCGGTGCCGAGGTGATCAATCGCATATCGGGTGTCGCACCAGCAGCTAGCGTCTCCGGGACATACGCCATCGACTCGACGACGACCGGCACTGCGAACGGCGCGAGCGGAGACGGCCGGGGCGTGATGGAATTGACGACCACGATTGGCCAGCAATCGGTGACGGCCGAGTACGCGTTAGCCTTGCAATCGGATGGAAGCGTTCAGTTCATACAGGACCACGATTACCCGACTACGCCCACGCCACCGACGAATCCCGATGCCTTCGCAACACACGGCGCCGGCGTAATGAAGCCGGTGGTGGGCGGAGGGTTTTCGGCGGCGAGCTTTGGCGGGAATTACGCGTTCGAATTCACCGGGCAAGACCTGAGCAAAAAGCCGGACGCGATGGCGGGGTTCGTCCACGCGGATGGGACCTCGACCTTTACGCCGGGGACTTGCGACTTCAACGACGCTGGCACGTATCACGGCGCGGAGTTGCTCTCAGGTGAATTTACTTTCCCCGGCTCCACGATTGGCGCGGCGGAGATGACGCTGGAAAATCCGCAGCAGACGTTGCAATTCGAATTCGTGTTCGTCTCGCAGTCCGATATTTATTTCATCGAGACCGATAGCAATCCGGGCGCCGCGAACGCGCCGACGCTGTATCGCCTGAGCGGCGAGATGATTTTACAGCCGCCCAGCACTACGTTTGGATCGAACTCGCTTTCGGGAGCCTCTGTGGCTACAACCTCCGGGGTGGACAGCAGCGGGAACGCGATAGTGTCAGCTGGATTGCTGAGTTCGACGGTGTGCGACGGGAACACTCAGAACGCACTTTCGTGGGATCAAAATGACGGGGGCACCGTCGCGTTTGTATCGCTTCCGGAAACCTGCACCGTAAATGCAAACAATGGGCGCGTGGCGTTTAGCTGGGTGCAACCGGCGCCACCGGCAGCAGCCGTTACGCCGCCGTTCGCAGCGGCTTATCTGGTGGGACCGGGCGAGGGGTTCGCGATTGGGAGCGATGCTACGGTATCAACGGGCCTCGTTGAGCTGCAGACCTCTCCGCCGCCGTTCAGCAGTTCTTCCGTGTCTGGAGCGTATGCGATCAGTTCGCCGTTCATCGCCGAACTGGGTGTGAATAATCTGTCCGGAGTAGCGGTAGCGGACGGTTCTGGCACTCTCGCAGGCGCTATGGACGAAGCGGACGCATCCGGCGCATCCCAGACTCTGGATCAGACTTTGACGGCGGGCGTTTCGGCGATTGACGCGAACGGGCGCGGTACGATCACAGTTAGCTCGTCACTGACTGGAATTCCGACCAACTGGATTTTCTACGTAGTTTCGCCGGGAGCGATTCGAGCGATTTCCGCGGACTCAGGCAACCAGCATCCGCAGCTGATATTCCTCGGCCCGAGCACGTTCTAGCGCGTCGCGTCGTCTTTTTTCGGATTGAGGCGCAAGGCGGCGGAGTTGATGCAGAAGCGCAGGCCGGTCGGACGCGGACCATCCTCGAAAACATGTCCGAGGTGAGCCTCACAGCGGCTGCACATCACTTCCACGCGCGCCATTCCATGAGCGGAGTCGCGATTCATCTCGACGTTTTCGGCGGTGATGGGCTGCCAAAAACTGGGCCAGCCGGAACCAGAATGGTACTTCGCGTCGGAAGAAAACAGCGGCTGGCCGCAGCAGATGCAAACATAAGTTCCGGGATCCTCGGTATTCTCATACTCTCCGGTGAAGGGCGGTTCGGTTCCTTTGTGGCGCGTGACGTAGAACTGTTGGTCAGACAGCGACTTCTTCCATTCGGCGTAGTCTTTTCGGAGCTTCTCGCTCATATGCAACGATTATACCAGTCGACTCAGTTTGGCGAATCCCGTCTCTGATATTCCGCCCAGATTTCTGAGCGCACCGCGATACGGGATTCTTGATTGTGGTACATTTGGGAACGCACTGGACGGTTGGCAGGGTGATCCAAGGGCACGTGAAATCTACTATTACTATAGGGATTTTGGCTTGTGCGCTGCTGTTTTTCGCCGCTGCATATTTTTGGCGAGCGCCGCGAGTGGTACAGTCGGCGGACGGCCCGAAGCCGTGGAACACCCGGGCGATTACAAGCGTATTTACGGGTGTGAAGGTTCGTGAGCTGGATGCGACGCACGCAGCGGTGGACTTCATTTACGACCTCGAGAATCGAACCGATCGAGATTATCAACTAACGCCGGGGCCAGGTGCCGTGGTCATGAGGCGGCTTAAGGCGGATGGCAGCTTGAGCTCCGATAGAGATGCGCGCCTGGTATCCGCGGCGTTCGTCCCGATCAACGACCGAACGCGAATCACCATGGAAATGACAGAGTCCTTTGGTTGGCCGGCGAAGCAGGATGACGCGGCCGATCAGAAATTGCGGGATTTCGTGACGCGCGAAGCCGCCGGGTTACAAGGCTTCGTTATCTTCGATCAAAGCTCGCGGTACGAGATCGAGCTCCCGATCAGTCTGGCTGTTGCGCAGCCTTCCGCAACCCCACATCTGAAGTAATGGGAACTTCTCGCATCGCCGGCCGTGCCCCACGCGAACACTGCAAAGCAGGCCTCGCGCTTGTTGCAGAGGCGGGTATGACGGAATATAATTCCCGCACCTAAGGGGTACGTTGCACCTTCGCGGCAATCGACGAGAGCACTAATTTATGCCTGAGGCAATGGAGTTTGTGCCTGGCGCAGGTCCGCCTAACGAGCGGCGCAGACACGCGCGCCAAAGCGTTCGCTCGCTAATATACGCAGAACTGGACCGCGAAAATGGCGGCATCGTTCTAGACGCCAGTGAAGGCGGCATGTCGGTTCATGCAGTGGTGGGGCTGACGGAAGACGTGCTGCCGCGGATGCGCCTGAAGCTGCCGGAAACGAACGAATGGCTGGAAACACGCGCAAGAGTGGTGTGGAAGCAGGATTCGGGAAAAGTGGCGGGATTGCAGTTTGAGGAATTGCCGGACGTTGAACGCGACCGCATCCGCGAGTGGCTATCAAGGGAGGGAGGAGGGGCCGAACTTGAGGCTGCGAGTGACTTGGCACCAGCCGAGCAACGCCCGGCGGAGAAGTCGAAACCGGAAAATGGCAACGCCAGACTAGACGCTGACACGTTACTGGAAGTAGGAGCGCCAGCGTCTGTTCCGGCCAACACGGTTGCTTCCGCGTCGCAGATTGATAAGAGCGATCATGCTGGCGAAGGCTTGAGTAATTCCATCGCGGGTCCGGCCGAAAGCGCGTCGAGGGGACAGCTCCCAGCGTTAGTGCATCCGACCGCAAGCACCGAAACAAATACGCGCGCAATGGACGAATCTGCGAAACGTGCAGCCCCCCCGCCGGAGACAATGCCAGGGCCGGAATTAGCGCGGCCGAGTTTTTTGCGGGTCGAGCCTGGCAAGCCAATATACTTGCTACTACTTGTGCTGGCGGTGGTGTCCGTTACGTCTGGATGGGCTGCCGGGCGGGGCAAGTTCCGACCTGTGGTCGAACAATTCCAAAAACTACTGGCAAGGAACAACGCAGAGGACCCGATTGCGAGTTTGCGTAGCGAGCGGCCGCCTGCACCCGTGAAGGAGATCGAAATCGTCAGCGCAGATAACCAGAATTGGACGATCTCTTTGCTCGGCGCTCCAATAAGACCTGCCCCCGCGATTCCGCAGACCAGACCGGCTGTCAGCGCGGCACAAAGCAATGCCACGCCAGGAATGAATTTTCAGGTTTGGACCTTATCGCCGCCGCGGCGGTCAATTGCGGCGAGCGATGCAAGTGCAGCACAAAAGGCCGCGCCTCCGGCGGTGGATGACAGCAAAGCCGGGCAGGGAGTGGCTCCGAGTGAGTCCAGCTTAGAGCCGACAGAGCCGGTGGTGTTGCCGGTGCCGGAGAACATGACGGGCGTCCTCAAGCGGGGCGCGCTGATCCATCGAGTGGAACCGGAATACCCGGAAATTGCCAAGCAGCAGGGCATTTCGGGGACGGTCATCTTAGAGGCAACGATCGGGATGGACGGCGCAGTTAGCGCGGTGCGGGTGATCAGCGGCCCGAAGCTGCTGATTCGTGCGGCGCAGAACGCCGTGCGCCAATGGCGATACGCGCCGACGCTGCTGGACGGCAAAGCGATTGAGACTACAGTGCAAATCAGCCTCGTTTTTCACCTTCCAAACGGCTCGTTCTAGATCCCGCCGATTTTTTATATTTGTCCTTTTGGCAACTTTGCAGATAACCGCGCGACCGAAAACTAAACCTCCGTTCCATTTCGTCCGATGAACACGAAGAGGCTGCCGAGGTGTGTGAACTCGAAGATCCGCTTATCTATCGCTCGGTCCTGGAGAGTCTGCCAATCGGAATCTATCTGGTCGATCGCGACCAACCGATTGTGTTCTGGAACGAGGGCGCAGAAAAAATCACAGGCTATTTGAGACAGGATGTGGTGGGGTGTTTCTGCCAGGAAGCACCGCCAGTTGACGATGGAGCACGGCGAATCGTGCTTTCCGATGCGGCCGAGACTCTGGCCACGGCACTGCGGGAAGGAAAACCAGCAATAGGCGAAGTGTCTCCGCGACACAAGGGCGGACACCTGATATTCGTGCGCGTACGCGCCATCCCAATCCGAAACGCTCACGGGACGGTGGTCGGTGCGGCCGGGAGCATCGACGAAGGCGTTTCGGCGTCCGAATGGGGCCGGAGACAGAGCAAACTAGCTGACTATGGCTGCCTGGATTCTGCCACCGGCGTACTGACCCACGATCTGATCGTATCCCACTTGCGCGAAGCGGTGGCCACGTTTACCGAGTCGCGTGTGCCGTTCAGCATTCTGGCGGTGAAAGTGGACGGCATCGATCAACTGCGAGCGGCTTATGGCGGGGCAGTGATTTCGGCGGTGCTGCGGGTCGTGGCAACTAGCCTGGAGAACATCTTGCGACCCACCGATTATCTGGGGCGGCTATCGGAAAATCGCTTTCTGGCGATCCTGAACGAATGTGGAACTTCGGAGTTGCCCAAAACCGCAGTGAGAATCAATAAAACTGTGCAGGCCTCGGAAGTTCAATGGTGGGGCGACCGCTGGTCGGTAACGCTGTCTATCGGCGGAGCAACGGTAATCACCGGTGACACTCTCGATTCGCTACTTGCGCGAGCGACAAGAGCGCTGGAGCAGAGCACCGAGGCGGGCGGCAATCGCGCGACGACCTTGGATCTAAGCGGAGAACACCAACTGACGAGCGAGGGGGAATAGGGCACGGATGTTTACGATCATCGGCATCGTGGTGGTGTTCGTAGCGATTCTGACGGGCTATCTGATGGAGCACGGGAATATCGCCGTACTGCTGCAGCCCGCGGAGTTGATCATCATCGGCGGGGCCGCTCTAGGTACGTTGCTTATAGCCAACCCAATACACATATTGAAACAAATCTCGGGCGGGTTCGGGACCGCATTCGGCAATTCACCGTATTCGAAGCAGCGATATTTGGAGTCGATGAAAATGATGTATGAGCTTTTCGGCCGCGCCCGGCGCGATGGCATGATGGCTCTCGAGACGGACAGCGACAATCCCGAACAAAGCCAGATCTTCTCCAAATATCCGAGCTTTTTGAAAGACCATCATGCGCTGGCGTTCGTCTGCGATTCGATCCGCATGGCCTCGAGCGGAAGCGTGGAACCTTTTGACGCCGATCAGATGATCGAGATGGATATGGAAGTGCACCATCACGGCGCGTCCGAGCCAGTGGCGGCGCTTTCGACGGTGGCCGATTCCCTTCCCGGATTGGGCATCGTGGCGGCAGTGTTAGGCGTGGTGATTACGATGGGCGCGCTGGGAGGGCCTCCCGAAGAGATCGGGAAAAAAGTGGCGGCGGCGCTGGTAGGAACATTTCTGGGAATTTTGTTGTGTTATGGGCTAGTTGGGCCGCTTTCGTCCAATTTAGCGAAGGCTGCTGACGCGGAACACGCTTATTACCAGGTGTTGCGAGTGATGATCATCGCGTTCATGAAAGGGTCCGCGCCAACGTTGGCGATTGAATTCGGGCGGCGGGCAATTCCATCGCACTTGCGGCCGACGTTTCAGGAAACTGAGAAATTCCTGAAGGAAAAGCCACCGGCGGTAGCGGCTGCCGCAGCATAAAAAGGGAGGGCACCTCTGGTGGATTCGCGGCCTCCGGTTATCGTGATCAAAAAGAAAAGCGGCCACGGCGGCCATCATGGCGGCGCGTGGAAGGTGGCGTACGCAGATTTTGTGACCGCATTGATGGCGCTATTCATTGTGCTGTGGCTGATGAACACGAGCAAAGCAATCCAAAATGCAGTGGGCGGTTATTTTCGCGACCCGCGCGGAACGGCGGACAAGGCTGGAAAAAGCATTGTGGCCAACGGTGGCGGAGCGACGATTCTGCCCAGGCAGAATATGGATACGTTGAAAAAAGAACTGCAGAAAACAATCCGTCAAATGCCAAATTTCGACAAGCTGAAGAACCACATACTCATGACGGTGACGCCGGATGGTTTGCGGATCGATTTGATCGAGGGCGCCAAAGGAACCTTTTTCGAGAGCGGCAGCTCTCATTTGAACTCCGATGGGCAGGACTTGCTATCTACACTGGCTAAGGAACTTAGAAAGCTGCCGAACAAAATTTCCGTGGAGGGACACACGGACGCAAAGCCTTACCTCAAAGGGAGTAATTACGGCAATTGGGAGCTGTCCGCAGACCGGGCGAATGCGGCGCGGCGGCTGTTGCAGCGGAACGGCATTGGAGGAGATCAGGTTACCGAGGTTCGCGGTTTCGCCGACCAGCAGCCGCTTGATAAGGCGAATCCGCTCGATCCTTCGAATCGCAGAGTGTCTTTGGTGGTTCACTATCTCAACTCGGATAACCAAAACGAAAATCAATCGGCCCTAAGCGGGCTGGCAGCGCAGGCGGAATCACAACAAAGTTCGATGACACACTCGGTGTCCAGAGGCAGAGATCGTTCAAACCGAGGCAATCGATAACGGTGCCTCGGAATTTGCGATAGTTGTCCAGGCGGCGATCGATCAAGTAGGAGGGAGGGTTGCGGTCGCGGCTTCGCCGATAGATTCGCGAATTCGCGCTAACAGCTTGCTTATTTCACCGGTTGCGGCATGATCCGCGCGTTTGGCTTGTTCGAGAAGCGGCAAAGCCTCGGAATTCCGTCCAAGAGAGGCTAGTACCGCGCCGAAATTTCCGGCTGCCTGGCTATTCCAGCGATCGAGTTTGAGCGCTTGGCGATAGCCTAACTCTGCGACGACGAGCCGCGAGCACGCAGCTTCTGCAGTCGCCCAATCGTTCCAGCGCTCGCTGGTCTGTTCGCTCGCTAGCGCATCGCCGAATGCCGTCGCTGACTCCTCCTTGCGGGACATCTGGAAAAACTGCAAGCCCTCAGCGTGTTGGGCGGCGGCGCGCTGCGGAAAAATGACGAATCTGGACCGCGGTTCGGAGACGAATCCACCGAGGAGCTCGCGGAAATAGCTGCCAAGCACTGAACGGTGCGAGTTGAAGGCTCTCTTGGGCAGCAGCAGATCCGCTGGAAGGCGCGCTCGAAGGAACCGCCTCGCGAAATCTTCATAAGCGAGCCACTCACGCTCCTGTGCGGTTTCCAATCCATAGGGCGGCACGGAACAATCGGAGAAATCCACATCGATTCCAAACTCGCGGAGCCTCCGTTGCGCGGTCGCTCTGGCGGCGGGGTTCACCGAGAGTTCGTCAACATCCAAGATGCAATCCGCATAGCGAGCGGAATGGAGAGTGGCGGCCAAGTAAAAATCGAAAAAAGACGGATACATGCGAGACGAGAGTTCGGTGGAAATGGAACCGTAGGCGGCGTAGTCGTCTTCGATGGTGGCGCCGATGCGGCACGGGAGGTCGAGCCAATCAGGCAGACAGTTCAGCGGCCATTTGGCTTTGTTTTGGCCCAAGACGATACAAAACACGCCGGTGAAGGCGCCGTCCGAGAATGAGAGAAACGATTTCCACACGTTGGCGGGTTTGCGGAGGACAAGAATGTTTACCGGCGAAAATTCGCGGGTGAGCCATCCGGCGCGGAGCAGTCCCCGATTGAACTGAAGCACCGCCCGCTGTTTGTGGCGTGACGCGTGAGCAATTAAGTTGCTGATGTAGCGATAGAGAGCGTCATCTTTGTCTCCTTCGCGCAAACAGTAGCGCTCGTAGCTCAGCGGCTTTTGGAAGAACTTTGCGCCACCTTCGCCAACGAACGGGAACTCCGCGAAGTATGGGCGGTCGATCGCAGGATGACGGAGGCTGGAGGTGCGGCGCTCGTCACCGACCGAGAGAACATGTGCGCGAGGCTTGATAAGTATCTCGTGGAGCGGCTCGTAATAGCAGCAATATCGGGGCTGGGCGCGAAACTGTCGCCAGATGTATGTGCTAGCTGTGCGCCACATAGCCTGAATGAAAATCGGCCGGTTGCGACGCGGCGTTCGGCTGGGAACCACGAAGTTGCCTCCGCAGACGTGAATGAGCGGCCACGTTCTGTCTTGCATGGGATTTGAGCATGATGAGAACCAACACGAGCAGCCAGAAATCGGTACGGATTAGAGTTCGCTTAGGAATTATTGCAATCGGCCTATTTCCGTTGTGGTACCCGAATTAGCTGGGACCGAGGGTTTCCTCTATAATGAATTTCGCTCGCCAGTCGTCGCCCTAAAACGAAAATGCCAGGATTCAAACCATCGCAAGCGCTCGGCGGCCTGCCAGCAGGCGGACAGCTCGGGAAGCCGCGCGGCGCTTCTGGGCCGCAGAAGCCCGCTTCGACTAAGCTCGTATGGAAACTGCTGCCCGACGTGTGGGAACTGCTCAAGCCGCGCCGCGCCGTGCTGCTGCTTGGCCTTGTTCTGATGGTGGTCAACCGTCTGGTGGGCCTCGTCCTGCCTTATTCGATGAAACCGTTCGTGGATCACGTGATCCTGAAGCATCAGGCCGCGCTCCTGACGCCGCTCGTCATAGCGGTGATCGGCGCGACGCTGCTGCAGGGTGTGACTTCCTACTCGTTGACGCAACTGCTCTCCAAGTCCGCGCAGCGGATGATTACGGAATTGCGCGTCAAGGTGCAAGCGCACGTCGGCCGGCTGCCGGTGGCCTACTACGACGTGAACAAGACAGGCGTTCTGGTCTCGCGCATCATGAGCGACGTGGAAGGCGTGCGGAATTTGATTGGCACGGGACTGATCAACTTCCTCGGCGGCATCCTAACGGCAGTCTTCGTGCTCGCGCTTTTGCTGCGGATCAGCGTCGTACTCACCGTCACCGCCGTGGTTACGCTGCTGATATTCGGCTTCGCGCTCAGCCGGGGCCTGACGCGAATCAGGCCGCTCTTCCGCGCCCGCCCAAAATTGAATGCTGAAGTAACCGGCCGGCTCACGGAATCGTTGGGCGGAGTACGCGTGGTGAAGGGTTATCACGCGGAAGAGCGCGAGGAAGGCATTTTCCAACATGGAGTGCAGCGCTTGCTGGACAACGTGCTGGATACTCTCACCGCCACATCGTTGATGGGCGCCGGCGCCACAGCCGTCCTCGGAATGATCACCGCGTTGATGCTGTTCCTTGGCGCACACCTGATTCTTTCGGCCAAGATAACATTGGGAGACCTGACGGAGTTCCTGGCATTGCTGGCGATGCTAGTTTCTCCCGTGGCTCAGATTGCCACCATCGGGCCGCAGATCACCGAGGCCCTGGCAGGCCTGGAACGCACGCGCGAAGTATTGAACGAAAATCCCGAGGATCAGTCGCCCGAGCGAACTCTACCGCTCGATCGCATCGAAGGCCGCGTACAATTCGAGCACGTGAATTTCAGTTACGAGCCGGGCAAACCGGTGCTGCAGGACGTGGAGTTCGAGGCGGAGCCGGGCACGGTGACCGCATTCGTCGGCGCTTCGGGCGGTGGCAAATCGACCATCATCGGATTGATTGCCGGCTTTTACCAGCCGAACGAAGGTCGCGTGCTGGTCGACGGCGTTGATATCGCAAAAGTGCGGTTGGGCACTTATCGCACGCAGCTCGGAGTGGTCCTGCAGGAAACTTTTCTCTTCGACGGCACCATCCGCGAAAACGTGGCTTTTGCCCGCCCGGACGCGACCGAAGAGGCCGTACTGACCGCATGCCGGACAGCGCGCGTGGACGAGTTCGCCGAGCGGTTCGAGAAAAAATACGACACAGTGGTCGGCGAACGTGGCGTGAAACTTTCCGGTGGCCAGAAGCAGCGCGTCTCAATCGCGCGCGCAATTCTGGCCGATCCGCGGATTTTGATTCTCGATGAAGCTACGTCGAGCCTCGATTCGGAATCGGAGGCCATGATTCAGGAGGGCCTACGTTATCTGATGCGCGGCCGCACAACCTTCGTGATCGCCCATCGGCTCTCCACCATCCGCCGCGCCGATCAAATTCTGGTCGTGGAAGCCGGACGCATTCTAGAGCGCGGCACTCACGAATCGCTCTATGCCGCTCGCGGACGCTACTACGATCTGTATACACGGCAGCACGGCGTGGAAACGAATCTTTTCCTGGCCCCAGGCGAAGGCGATCCCGCGCCAGAAGACGCCCGCAGCGCCCTGGGCTCGGGTATACAGCCAGAATCCAGAGAATCGGTTCTGCCCGAGGCAATCCCGTTCGTCCAGCGACAGCGGAGCTGAACCTGTCCAACAACCCTGTGGTCCGGGAAGCGACGAGCCCTGGAAAAATCATATAATCGTTCGCTCGCATGGAAGCCGACTGTAGTAGTCGCCCGCAGTTTTCCTTTCCGAATTGCACAGCGGCTATGGCAATCATGTGGCGGCACAGGCGCGTAGCGCGACAAATACACGGAGCGAATCCGAGGAATGTCCGAGGTAGTGACCGAAATATTCGGCGATGCGGCGGCTGGCGATGGTTTGCCCGCCGAGCAACGCCGCTGGGCGATGTTCACGTATCTGATCGGGCTATCGATGTCCGTGCTCGACGGGAACATCGCCAACACCGCGCTACCCTCGATCGCCTCGCAACTGGGCGCGAGTCCCGAAGCGTCAATTTGGGTGGTCAACGCGTTTCTGCTTGCGGTAGCGATTTGCGTGCTGCCGCTCTCGTCGCTCGCGGACATTATCGGCTATAAGCGCGTGTACCAGGGCGGCCTGGTCCTCTTTACGCTGGCATCTATCGGGTGCTCGCTTCCGCATTCGCTGACCACGCTTATCCTAGCGCGATGTTTGCAGGGCGTTGCCGCAGCAGGCATGTGGAGTATTTCCGCGGCGATGATGCGCTACACGTATCCGAAAGCGCTGCTTGGACGCGCAGTTGGTTTGAGCGGAATCGTGGTGTTCACATCAGCCGCGGCTGGGCCGAGTATCGCCTCGGGAATTCTGGCGATTGCCACGTGGCATTGGTTGTTTGCGATCAACGTGCCGTTCGGACTGCTTTCACTCAGCCTTTCCGAACGCTTTTTGGTGAAAGCGCCCGGAACGCGCCATCGCTGGGACCTTTGGAGCGGCTTGCTGAACGCTGTGACCGTGACTCTGCTGATCACGGCGATCGAAGATGTGGGAGACCCCGGGCAAGGCCCGATCATCGTCGCTGAACTGGCCGGCGCGGCGATCTTGGGCACGCTGATGATCCGGCGGCAGATGGCACTTCGGAATCCGATGCTGGCGGTCGATCTGTTCAAAAAGCCGATCTTTGCCCTGGCGGCGGCCGCGTCGTTTTGCGCGTTTATGGGACAGGGACTGGCGTTCGTCGTCTTGCCCTTTTATTTCATCGACGGCTTGGGAGTTTCACAGGTGAAGGCGGGACTCCTGCTGACGCCTTGGCCGCTGGCAGCGGGCGCCATGTCGCATTTCTCCGGGCGGCTCGCGGATCGCTATCCATTTTGGATTCTCGGCACCATTGGCATGATTGTGATGACGGGCGGCCTACTTCTGCTCGGCTTCGCTCCGGCTCACCCGACCACACTGCAGATCGTCTGGCGCGCGGCGCTCGGCGGTACTGGATTCGGACTTTTCGGCGCGCCTAACAATCGCGCCCTAGTGGCGAACGCATCCCGCGAACGCGCCGGAGGCGCGGGTGGCATCAGCACGATGTCGCGATTGATGGGCCAAGCGATCGGGATTGCGGTGGTCGCCGTGATCTTAGGCATCACGGCGCACGGACAAGTGACGCTTCGAAACTCGACGCTCGCTTTGCTGTGCGGCTCAGGATTTACCGTGGTTGCCGCGGCAGTTTGTTTGGGCAGCATCCGAATGCCACATCTCGAAGCCGCCTAGCGCGCTATTCGGCGATCTGGGCCATTCGATGTGAATTTCAAGGCATTGCCCGGATCAACTGCGCCCAGCAATGGCCGTGTGAAGCTTCACAAGGCACCGCAGAGAGCGCAACCAGCCGGGTAGGCCCTCACTCTCCAAAGGGCGGCTGCGACCCGGCATACGGCTCGCGCGGCGGAATTCTTTGACCGGAATCCCCGTAGGTCTGCCTGAAAATGCGAGACCCGCCAGATGCAGCTACCGCGTTCAATATTCCAGGGCTGAATGCTATATTAGTAGGGCGGCTGAGGCGCGCTGGGACCAAGGGCGAAGCCTAACCACGCGGAAAAAATTAAGCGGATGATCTTCGCGCATTTGGTAGCGCGGCTAAGGATAGCTGTAGCTTGAACTCCAGTACGTTGACGCTCCAAAGGAACGCTTTCGGCGCATGAAACAAGGCCATTCATTTTCGGGATTTCCCCCACCGCAGGGGCTTTACCACCCCCGGCACGAACACGACGCGTGTGGCGTGGGATTTGTCGCCAACATCGAAGGCAAAAAATCGCACGAGATTGTGATGAAGGGCGTGCAGATTTTGATCAACCTGACGCACCGCGGAGCCTGCGGCTGCGATCCGCAGACTGGCGACGGCGCCGGAATACTGATCCAAATTCCACACGCATTTTTTGACCGCGAATGCGCGAGCTTGGGGTTCAGTCTGCCCGCAGCAGGCGAATACGGCGTAGGAATGGTATTCCTGCCTGTAGACCGACAGGAGCGGCTGCTGTGCGAAGGGATTATCGAGAAAGCCGCGAAGGAGCAGGGTCTTTCAGTTCTTGGCTGGCGCGATACACCGATCAACGGAAATACCATCGGGCGTCTGGCGCGCAACACGCAGCCCTACATCGAGCAGATTTTCATCCGGCGCGGTCGCGACATGGATCAGGACGCGCTGGAGCGCAAGCTATACTTGGTCCGCAAACAAGCCGAAAACGTCGTGGCGCAATCGGACATGAAGGAGAAAGACTTCTTCTACGTCCCTTCGCTGTCGTCGCGGACGATCGTCTATAAGGGGCTTTTGCTGGCGCCGCAAATTACGCATTTTTACAAGGAACTGTCCGATCCAGATGTCACTAGCGGCCTGTGCCTGGTGCACCAGCGATTTTCAACGAACACGTTTCCAAGCTGGAAGCTGGCGCATCCCTACCGCTACGTCTGCCACAACGGCGAGATCAACACCCTACGCGGCAACATGAACTGGATGCACGCGCGGCAGTCGGTGCTTGCTTCACCGCTCTTCGGCGAAGATATTAAAAAACTTTTGCCCATTATCCCTGCCGGCGGGAGCGATTCGGCAATGCTCGACAATGCCGTGGAGCTGCTCACGATGGCTGGGCGCAGCTTGCCGCATGTGATGTCGATGCTGATACCCGAAGCGTGGGATCACGATCCCACCATGCCGGAGAACGTGAAGGCATTCTACGAATATCACGCATCGCTGATGGAACCATGGGACGGCCCGGCAGCGGTTGCGTTCACTGACGGACGTGTGATCGGCGCGAAACTGGACCGCAACGGCTTAAGGCCTGGACGGTATCTCGTGACTAACGACGGCTTGGTGGTGATGGCGTCTGAAGCCGGCGTGCTGCCGATTAAACCAGAAACTGTGCGCATAAAGGGCCGGCTGGCGCCGGGTCGTATGCTGCTGGTCGATACGGAGCAGAAGCGGCTAATTTCGGACGAAGAGGTGAAGCAGCAATTGGCGGGTCGGCAGCCATACGGGGAGTGGGTGAAGGAAAATCAGATCACTCTCGACGATCTGCCGCGGCCGAATCGCGTCCAGCCAACGGACCACGAAACGATCCTGATGCGCCAGCGCGCCTTTGGCTATACGGATGAGGATCTTAAGACGGTGCTATTGCCCTCGGCGCTGCAAGCACAGGAGCCGATCGGGTCGATGGGCATCGATACGCCGCTGGCATGCCTGTCCGATAAATCGCAGCTTCTGTTCAATTATTTCAAGCAAGCTTTCGCGCAGGTGACCAATCCAGCCATCGATCCGATTCGCGAGGATCTGGTGATGTCGCTGAACAGCTACATCGGGCGCGAAGGCAACATCCTGGAAGAGACGCCGAAGAATTGCCACACGCTCAAGCTGCGCCATCCAATCATCTCCAATTGGCGGCTGGAAAAAATTCGGCGCGTCAGCTGGGGTGATTTTCTGGCCACCACGATTTCGACGCTATTTCGCGCGGACGGCGGAGAGCAAGAACTGGAAAGGGCTGTCGAGGCGCTGTGCCGTCGCGCTTCGCTGGCGCTGCGGAACGGATACACGCTGCTGATCCTTTCCGATCGCGGCGTGGATGCGGAGAGCGCGCCGATCCCCAGCCTTCTGGCGCTTTCGGCGGTGCACAACCATTTGATTCGCGAAAAGACCCGCAATCAAGTGGCCCTGATTGTGGAGTCGGGCGAGCCGCGCGAAGTGATGCACTATGCCCTGCTGCTGGGTTATGGGGCCAGCGCTGTGAATCCCTATCTTGCGATTGAATCGCTCGAAAACCTATATCGAGATGGAGCCTTCCCGGCCGAGTTCACATGGGACAAAGCGTTCAAAAGCTACATGAAATCGGTCGACAAGGGCCTTCTTAAAGTATTTTCGAAGATGGGCATATCCACGCTGCAAAGCTACCAAGGAGCTCAGATTTTTGAGGCCATTGGGCTGAATCGTTCGGTGGTGGACCGCTATTTTACCGGGACTTCATCGCGCATTGAAGGCGTGAGCATGGAAGTACTGGCGCGCGAGGCGCTGATGAAACACGAATTCGCGATGCAGCCGGTGAGCGAATCGAGCACCGCGCTGCGCGTGGGCGGCGAATATCAGTACAGGGTTTTCGGCGAGCGGCACCTATTGAATCCGTTGACGGTCAGCAAACTGCAACATGCCGTGCGCGAATCGAAATTCGAGACCTTCGAGGAATTCGCGCAGATCATCAACCAGCAAAACCGCGATCACCTGATGCTCCGCGGAATGTTGGAATTCCGGCCGGCCGGGCCGCCTGTGCCGCTGGATGATGTGGAGCCTGCGTCGGAAATCGTCAAGCGTTTTGCCACCGGTGCGATGTCCTTCGGGTCGATCAGCAAGGAAGCGCACGAGACGCTGGCCATTGCCATGAATCGCATCGGCGGAAAATCGAACACCGGCGAAGGCGGAGAGGACGAAGTCCGTTTTGTGCCGGACGCCAACGGAGATCTGCGGCGCAGCGCGATCAAGCAGGTGGCTTCGGCACGTTTCGGCGTCACAACGAATTATTTGGTCAACGCCGACGATCTGCAAATCAAGGTGGCGCAGGGCGCGAAGCCAGGAGAAGGCGGTCAGTTGCCCGGGCATAAGGTGGACGATGTTATAGCCCGCGTGCGCCATTCGATTCCTGGAGTGGGACTGATTTCGCCGCCGCCGCATCACGACATCTATTCGATCGAAGATTTGGCGCAACTGATTCACGATCTGAAAAACGCCAATCCGCGCGCGCGTATCTCGGTGAAGTTGGTGGCCGAAGCGGGCGTCGGAACCGTGGCCGCGGGTGTGGCCAAAGCGCATGCGGACGTGATCTTGATCAGCGGCTACGACGGCGGCACGGGCGCGTCGCCGATCAGCTCGATTCGCCATGCCGGTGTGCCATGGGAACTGGGCCTTTCGGAAACGCAACAGGTGCTGGTGCTTAACGATCTACGCAGCCGCGTGCGATTGCAGGTTGACGGAAAATTGCAGACCGGCCGCGATGTGGCAATCGCAGCATTGCTCGGCGCCGAGGAATTCGGCTTTTCGATTGCGCCACTTATTTCGATGGGCTGCATCATGATGCGCAAATGCCACCTGAACACCTGTCCAGTGGGCATTGCGACACAGGACCCGGAGCTGCGCAAAAAATTCCAGGGCCAGCCGGAACACGCGATTAACTATTTCTTCTTCGTCGCCGAGGATCTGCGGCGGGTGATGGCCGAGCTTGGATTCCGTACCCTAAACGAAATGGTGGGGCGTGTGGATTGCCTGGTGCAGCGTCAAGACGTAGAACACTGGAAGGCGAAAGGCATCGATCTTTCATCGGTGTTGCACGATCCGCCAGTGCCCAGCCATATCGGGCGGCGCAACACGATGCAGCAGGATCACGGCTTACAGGACGCTCTCGATTGCAAATTGATCGAAATGGCGCAAGAGGCGCTGGAGAATGGCACTCCCGTTGCGCTGAGCTTGCCTGTGCGCAATATACACCGAACTGTCGGAACCATGCTGAGCGGTGAAATCGCGCAGCGCCATGGCTCGGCTGGGCTTCCAGACGACACGATCCGAATTCACTTCACCGGATGCGCGGGCCAGAGTTTCGGCGCGTTTTTGGCGAAAGGTGTCACGCTTACTCTCGAAGGCGACGCCAACGACTACGTAGGCAAGGGCCTTTCGGGCGGGCGGCTGATCATCTACCATTCGCAGCAATCCGAATTTGTGCCCGAGGAAAATATTCTCGTAGGCAACGTCTGCCTCTACGGCGCCACAAGCGGCGAAGTCTTTTTCGGCGGCATGGCGGGCGAACGCTTCGCTGTCCGCAATTCAGGCGCGACGGCTGTAGTGGAAGGCGTCGGCGACCACGGCTGCGAGTACATGACCAACGGATTAGTAATCGTACTCGGAAACACCGGCAGGAATTTCGCGGCTGGCATGACCGGCGGAGTGGCCTACGTGCTCGATCGTAATGGGGATTTTGCAGCCGTGCGGTGCAATCGCGCGGAAGTCGATCTCGAGCCCGTAAGTGATCAAGCCGATGTCGACAAGCTTTTCCAATTGATCTCCCGCCATGCGGAATACACTGGCAGTCCGCAGGCCAAATGGATTCTGGACAATTGGGAAACCACGCTGACGAAGTTCGTGAAAGTTTTTCCGCATGAATACAAGCGCGTGCTGGGGGTCCCGCGCGCGCCGGCGCAACTGCTCGCATCGCAATCCGGAAAAACAAGCGGCGGCCAGGTGATCCATGGGTAAGATCACCGGATTCAAGGAATATAAGCGCGAAACGCCCGCACGCCGCGCCGTCGAAGAGCGCGTCAACGACTACTTCGAGGTTTACCAACCGTTCGCGGAAGATAGAGTCCGCACGCAGGCCGCGCGCTGCATGGACTGCGGAATTCCCTTCTGCCATACCGGCTGCCCGGTAAACAACATCATTCCGGACTGGAATGATCTGGTCTATCACGACCAGTGGAAAGAGGCGATTCGCGTCCTGCACTCCACGAACAATTTCCCCGAATTCACTGGCCGGATTTGCCCCGCGCCATGCGAAGCGGCCTGCGTGCTCGGAATTAACGAGCCGCCCGTCACGATTAAACTGATCGAGAAGTCGATCGCCGAGCGCGGGTGGAGCGAAGGCTGGATTCGCCCTGAGCCTCCCGAGACGAGAATTTCGAAGCGCGTGGCCGTCGTCGGCTCCGGACCAGCGGGACTCGCCGCAGCGCAGCAACTGAATCGCGCCGGGTATTGGGTGACAGTTTTCGAGAAGGCGGACCGCATCGGCGGCTTGCTGCGGTACGGCATCCCCGATTTCAAGATGGAAAAAAGCGTCCTCGACCGGCGCCTCGAGCAGATGCTTGCCGAAGGCGTCGTTTTCCAAACGAAATCGCACGTGGGTGAAAATGTGCCTGCCGGAGATTTGCGCAAGGAATTCGACGCGATAGTTTTGACCGGCGGCTCCGAAGCGCCCAGGGACCTCAAAGTTCCCGGGCGCGAACTAAAGGGCATTCACTTTGCGATGGATTTTCTGCCGCAGCAGAACAAGAAAATTGCGGGCGACGAAGTACACAATCAAATTCTCGCCACCAATAAGCACGTCGTGATCATCGGCGGCGGCGACACCGGCGCGGATTGCCTAGGTACCTGCCACCGGCAAAAAGCCAAGTCCGTCACGCAATTCGAGATCATGCCCATGCCGCCGATGGATCGTGCGCCGAGCACACCCTGGCCGCTGTGGCCCCTGCAATTGCGCACCGAAAGCGCGCACGAGGAAGGCGGCTTGCGCGACTGGGCCGTAGGCACGACCAGTTTTACCTCCGACGATAAAGGGAACGTGAAAAAACTGCACGCGATGCGCGTGAGTCCGCCGCCGCGCTTTGAGCCCATGGCTGGCAGCGAATTCGCTCTCGATGCCGACCTCGTGCTGCTCGCACTCGGCTTCACGGGCCCGGTGCGCAAAGGAATGATCGAGCAACTCGGAGTGAATCTCGACGCACGCGGCAATATCGCCACGAACGGCGCCTACATGAGCTCTGTGCCGGGAATTTTTTCCGCGGGCGATATGCGCCGGGGACAATCCTTGGTGGTCTGGGCGATTTCCGAGGGCCGCTCCGCCGCGCAAGCAATTGCGGAATATCTGCGGAACAACGACGTTGCCAAGTAGCGAATTCACGCACGTTTGTGACCTTCTGAGGATTTTTCGAGAAAAGCAGGAAAGAGACACAGCCCCTTACTGGGGCTGCTCCACCGAACCCACCAACTTAGAAATCTGTAACGCGATTCGGACTGGCAATCTGATCCCTTGGACACCAGGAGACAATTCGAGGCCTCTTGTAAGGGAATAAGAAATTGGCACATCGGAAGAATCGCTTGGTTAGCGGTGAACTGGAAAACAGCGTTTCCAGTTAAGGTCTCGGAGGATCGTAGGGATATAGACGGCGGGCATCGGATCTACGCCGCCCGGTTCCGTGGCATAGGGAGCCTTGAAATCACGGAGTTGAAATAGGAGATTTGGATTGGCAAGGCAATCCAAAGAATTGGACGGCATAAACCACGGCTCGCCGCGTTGCTTCTCCTAACTCCCTCTACCAATCGCCAGCACTTCCCTATTGCGGCAAAATCTGCCCGCGCGTCTCCGTGGCGAACGGAACGATCAATATTCCCACTCCAAAAGCGATCGCCGTGTAGGCGACGGGCGTTCCGATGGTGCCCATGGAATGTACCATCGCGCCGACGGCGAAATTCGCCCCCGCGCCGAGGAAACGGCCAAACGAAGTTGCAAAGGCGAATGCCGTAGCGCGAACGGACGTGTCATATTGCTCGGGAAGCCATAATGTGAAGACCGCGAAGTTACCGCCGAAAAATCCCAGCACGATGAGCCCGGCGATGAACGCGTCGAGCCCGTTGCGCCAGTAAAATGCCAGCCCGAAGGTGTAGTAAATGCTCAGGCCCATGCCCGCGAAATAAAAAGCGAGGGCTTTCTTGCGCCCCCACCATTCGCATAGGAATGGGACGGCCAAGCAGCCTAGAATCGTGCCGATGGAAAGCAATGCCGTAGCAATGGAGACGAGTTTCGTGCCCTCCACAGCGGTTTTCCCGACGCGCTTGGCAATGTCGATCACGGCGGTGGGTTCGTACACAGAACCAGCCCACAGGCCGATGATCGCAACGGTCAGCAAGGCGGTGTTAACGATGGTTTTTAGCCGGTTCGCTGGGTTGAAAATATCGCGCATCGGGCGAGGCTTGATGTGCTTCGCGTGTTCGTCGGCTTCGGTTCGCTGCCACCGCTCCGGCTCGTGCACGTACCACGCAATCACCAGGGCAAGCGCTACCGGAGGCAAGTTGCACAGAAAAATCGCTCGCCAGCCGAAATGCACGCCAACCGTGTATTCCAGCGCCGCCGCGATGAAAAAACCGAAGTAGTAACCGGTTTGCAGGTAACCCGCGCCCATCTTGCGGCGATCTTCGGGCCACGCCTCGGCGATGTACGTTCCCGCAAGCGACCATTCGCCTCCGATGCCGACACCCGCCAGCAAACGGAAAATCGCTAATTGCCATACGGTCTGCGAGAAGGCCGCTGCGGCGGTGAACACCGCGTAAACCACGATCGTTCCGGCCAGAGTCTTCGTCCGACCAAAGCGGTCGGCCAGAGGCCCCCATAAGAATGACAATCCCCAGCCCACCAGGAACAGTGCGAACAGGATCGATCCGGCTAGTCCAATGTTCCCAGGTGTTGCCCGGTAGCCGGATTTGGGCAGAAGCTCCGTGAGCGCCGGTGCCAGCACCAGCGCGTAGCTAAAGGAAGCAAGTCCATCGAGCGTCCAGCCCCACCACGCCGCCCAAAATCCAATGATCTGCTGCCGGTTCAGCTTGGTGTGCTTTTGTACGCCGGATTTCTCAGTCTTCGCGATGGAATCCATTTATGGGTGAATTTCCTGAAGTACGTGCACTGCCGAGCCTGAAATCGCCAAAAGCTTCGGGCCCCACCTTATATTCCCGAACCGCGCGCCAACGCAAGCGAATTGAACGGCATGGGCAATATTGTCCGGCATCACGCGGCACTGGCCTCCTGTGTTTCTGGCATCTTTCGCATGCCCACCGACACCGCCGTGCCGATTCCCAGCACCAGAATGATCGACGCCGCCACGCCAAGCCAACCGGCGTCCGTCCATGCCTTTCCGGTGGCCGTGCCCAGGATGCTGGCTCCCGCGTAATAAAAGAAAAGATATAGAGACGCCGCCAGCGCTTTGCCCGTGCCCGCGCGACGCCCGATCCACGCGCTCGCCACGGTATGCGCTCCGAAATAGCCAAAGGAAATCACGCTGAACCCCGCCAGCACGACCAACAGCGGTTGCGCCACTGTGATGATCACGCCGCCAAGCATGATGGTGACCATCACCCAGAGCACAGATCGCGATCCTAGCCGTCCTGCCAACTGCCCGGCCAAAGGTGAGCTCGCCATGCCGAAGATGTAGACCAGATAAATTAATCCCACCGCCGACTGGCTCAAGTGGTATGGCGCCGCAACCAGCCGGAAGGCGATGTAGTTGAATACCGACACGTTGCTGCCCATCAGAAGAAAGCCCATCACGAACAGGAGCACCAATCCGCGATCGCGCAGATGGCCTTTGGCCGTGGCCAGCAAGTCCGTTACGGACGGCTCGTGCCCGGTGAAATGCCGCGAAGACGGAAGCAGCGCGATGAACAGCACGGTCAAGCAAAGCGCGATACCACCGATGCCGCCGACCGCCCAGCGCCACGAAAACGCATCTGCCAGAAATCCGGCGATCAATCGCCCGGTCATGCCGCCGAGTCCCGTACCGCCGATGTAAAGGCCCATTGCCAAACCGCTCGCGTGCGGATGAAATTCTTCGCTTACGTACGCCATCGCCACGGCCGGCAACCCGCTCAGTGCAAATCCGCAGAGCGCTCTGGCAATCAAGAATAGAGGCCACGTCGGCGCCACAGCTCCGGCAATCGTCAGCACGCCTGAGGCAAGCAGCGACGCGCACATCACAGACTTGCGTCCCCATATTTCCGAGATGCTGCCTCCCACGATGAGTCCGATCCCAAGCCCGGCCGTAGGAATCGATAGCGCAAGGCTGCTGACCATGGGGCTCTGGCGAAACACGCGCGCCAATTCCGGGAGCAGCGGCTGTACGCAATAGAGCAGCGCGAAGGTGCTGAACGCCGCTGCAAAAAGGGCGACGTTCGAGCGCCAGAACTCGCCCGTGCCGGCTTCAATGAATGCGGGACTCAGGTCTCGTGTATGGGAGGGCTGCAAGCGTGATTCTCGTGATAAAACCAATAGCGAATTGTATCTGAAAGATTCAGGATGTCCTGAAATTTCGAGCCGGGCGAGCGCGAACTATTTATGCTGGGAGCCTGTTAACGCGATTTCATTGCTTGGTGAACCCGATCCAGCGGCCGAAGCCAACCACTAACACCCAGAGTACGAGGGAAATTCCGCCGGCGAGCTTAGCGGAAATCGGCGTCTTTTTCTCACTATCCCATCGCGAGACTCCGCGGAACGGGCCGAACTCGAAAATCGCCGCGTTCAGTCCGACCAAAAGAAGAGTGAACATTTTCCAGCGAAAAGGACCGTTCTGGTAATACTTCGTCGCATCGGAGCTGAACATAAGGAAGCCAGCAACCACCGCGCACGCGAACGCCGCCCATGTCCACGGCAGGACTTCCCTGTGTACTTGACTGACGGTGTGGTCGCGCGAGGCGATGCCCAGCAACCGGAAATCGAACATAGCCGCCGATCCGACCACCAGCGTGATCGCCAGGACGTGAATGGACTCGATGGTCGGAAACAGCCACGTCGACGTACGAATGGCCGACGCCATTTTTGTGTTTTCAAGCCAGGAACACAATTGCGGAATGATCATAGGCCCGGAAATTTATCCCCCGATAAACGCGCCGAATCCCGCTGCTTCAGTAGTACGCAATCCAGCGCCCCGCCGTCAGTATGCTCACCCAAAGCAGCAACGAAAAAGCTCCGGCGAACTTGGCCGCCAGCGCTCGGCTTTCCCAATATGCTTCCCTTCTGTTGCGCAGTTGCACGAACGCCGTGATGACGACGACGATCGCCAGCATCGCCATCTTCGTCCGAAAATATGGGTTCATCAGCTCGCGCGTGGGTTCGCCGATGATCAAGATGCACCCGGTCAGCAGCATCACCGGCAGCGTGCCCCAGACCCACGGAACCCAGCGCCGCACCGCGCCAGAAACCGGCTGACGCGTCCCGGCGAGGCCGATCAGCCGGAAATCGAGCATCGCCATCGTGGACATGACGATCGCCACGCACAGAATGTGAACGGTCTGAACCGCCGGAATGATCCACAAAACGGTCTGAATTTTCACGCTGAGCGGTGTGTTCGAGAGCCAATCGCAAAAATGTTGCAGCACCGGGCCCACCCCCGAGATTGCGGAGCGAATAGTACCCCGTCCGCGTCGTACTGTCGATCACATTGATGCGGTCGCCATTGGCAGCGGCTCGCATCGATTTGCATGGAATCCGTTGACCTGCGCTCGAAACACCCGTAAAGTGGCACGCAATCGGGGGATCTCGAAGGAAGCATCCACTTCATCGGGAGGGCATATGTGCCGCATCAAGACGCTGTTCGTAGCCAGCTTGGCGCTCTCATTCAGCTTTGCCACCGCCGTATCCGGCGCGCGGGCGCAGAATCAGGAAAGTCATGCTCAGCAAAAGCAGTCTTCACCGGAATTTCCGGAAGGCGCGCTGGCGCCAGATAATCTCGCGAAACCCCGTCCCAAGCCGCCGTTTAATCTCACCGGCGTCTGGATGGTGGATTTGAGCGCGGGATTCAGCTCGTTTATGTTTGGTCCGCCATACCCGAAGTTCAAACCCGGGGCGCAAAAGGCGTACGAAGAAGCGAAAGAAGCCACGAAAGAACACAAATCGTTTCGAGATGATATCGGTCAGTGCTATCCCGCGGGAATGCCCATGATCATGACGCGCGTCTGGCCTATCGCCATGATTCAGCTGCCCACCGCCATCTACATGGTCAGCGGATTCGAGAACGCCCTGCGGATCATTTACATCGACGGTCGGCCGCACACCGATCCCGATATTGTGGTCCGATCGTTCAATGGAGATTCCGTCGGACACTGGGAGGGTGACACGCTCGTGGTGGACACTACCAGTATGGTCACCGCGCATCACTGGATCGATTCAGGCTTGCCGCTCAGCGATGAGTTTCGCATCATCGAGCGCATGCGGCTGATCAACGACGGGAAAACACTCGAAATCAAGTACATCATGACCGACCCGAAGAACTGGGACGGTGAATGGACCAGCACCAAAAAGTGGCAGCGACAGGACGATACGGATATTACCGAAGTGGAGTGCACGCCGGACCTGAACACGCACCTGCTGAGCACGCAGGACGAACTGCACTAAACCGCGGGAGCGCGAAACCCGCCGCCCGAGCTAATACTTCGGCCCGGCCTTATATGTGGGGTCGTTAAGAACAGTTCCGTCAGCGAGAGTCGCAGACATGAAGCTGCCGCCCTTATCGCCACTGCGCAACGGGTGGATCAGGATCGTGACTTTGTCGCCCGGCTTTAGGCTGGTGGATTTCCAGCCCATGCGCGCCAGATTATTCGGGCTGTTGCACTCTACGCTCCAACGTTCCGTTTTTCCGCTCGCATCAGGAACGTCCACGGAAATCCAGCTGTGCGGATTGGTCCAGCCAAATTGCACCACCGTTCCCACCAGCTTGACCGTCTTGGTGTGGTCAAACATCGCCGCGGAGTGATGAGCCTCCGCAGGCACGGCGGTCAAAACCAAAGCTGCCAGAAGCAACCCACAGGTGCACCAGGTTGAACGTGAAATCTTCATGATTGCCTCCACTCCAGCAATTCGTATCCTAAAAGCTGGGCCCGTTCCATCAATCGCGTGAATTGCAAAACTCGCGCCGTCACTTGCCGCCCGGAGGAAGTTTCGTCAGATGACGGAAAGCTGCCTCATCCAACGTTCGCCCATCCGGGAATTTTAGGGATATGAATAGGCCGCCTTTTTCTCCATTGCGCAGCGGCCAAACCACCACCGAAATCTTGTCGCCAGGCTTCAGGCTGTTTGAATGCCAGCCCTGCCTCGTCAGGTTGTTCGGGCTATTGCACTCAAGGCCCCACTTGTCGATCCCGCCGCTGGCATTCGGCACATCCAACTCGATCCAGCTATGAGGATTTGTCCACTGGAAATCGTGAACTGTGCCCACCAACACCATCTCTTTATTACGATCGAACATTGCGAATGAGTGATGCGCAAGCGCGGGCGTGGCCACCGCGGCCAGCAGCAACACCTGGAATGCCAGCATCGGCAACTTCCGTGCAATTGGTCTGCGACTGTAGCTATCAGACGTGGTGAATCCACCCCCTTCCATCTTCTGCTTGTTTGTCTAATACCACAATTTAGCACTATACGGCCAGCGTTGTTTGTTGTTTATTGAGCGATACCTGCGGCGCCAATTTTTGGTATGCTCTGCGCACTAGTAGGTTGGAACCGCGTTCGGGGGTGACTCTGATGAAGAAGATTTTGGGGGCATTTTCAATTTCAGGACTTTTCCTGCTCGCTGCAGGGTACTGCCCATCCGCCTGCTCGGCGCAAACTCCACCGCCGACGGACAACGCCGCGCCATCACCCGCGCAACGCGCAGAGCAGTATTCAACGATTGCAAAGCTGCCGGATTGGGCTGGCATCTGGGTGCTCGATTTTGGGCCCGTTCCAGGTGCGGCGCAAGAAACTCCGGTGCTAACACCCACTGCTGAGGCGCAGCTAAAAATCAATCTCGCCGACGAAGCGAAAAATGCGCCTCCTCCCTCGGAAAGCGCAAATTGCCTTCCGCCAGGCATGCCCACAATCATGTTTCAACCGTACGACGTGGAATTTTTGTTCACTCCGGGACGGGTCACCATCATTCAAGAGGCGTACATGCAGGTCCGGCGCGTGTTCACGGATGGCCGCAGCCATCCGGCGAATCCGGATCCCACATTTAACGGCAACTCGATCGGCCATTGGGAAGGCGACACGCTCGTGATCGACACGGTCGGCCTTGGCCATCGCACTCCGCTCGGCTATCACGAACTGATGCACGGCCCGCATCTGCACGTGATCGAACGCATTCAGCTGCTCTCCCCGGACAAAATGGAAGACGACATGACGCTCATCGATCCGGATGTTCTCGCGAAGCCTTGGCACGAGGCCCACACGTTCACTCGTCACCGCGATTGGGATCAAATCGAGTACATCTGCGAAGAAAACAACCGCAATCCAATCGAAAACGGCCAAATCTCCACCGAGCTTCGCAAATAGCAGCGGGGAGGCTCGGGCGAAATCGACCCCTGCGCGCGGCGTGCTATGGGATGGAATCAGGTCACCAGATTTCTTTTTGATATCTGGCTGATCTGCGGCGGCTTTTGAAGGATGCAGCCCCGGCCACCGAAACGATCTGTAGACGCTCCGATGCCCCTCACGTGAGTCCTATGGTGCTCTCATGTCGTCTAATTTGAAGGGGGCTTGTGTAGTTGCGCATGCGCATCCTTAAATTCGCCGCGTTCGTGCAGGCTCTGCTTTTCGCCACTCATTGGTTTGTTTATGAAACTTGGACTGTTTTACGTCAAGCGCCCGACCCTCCCGGTATTTCCTGGCTGGCGGTCATCGTTGGCATCCTTTCGATAACATTTCTGTCCGCTTCCGTGCTCGCTTGGCGATATTCCAATGTGGCCGTGCGCTTTTACTACACCATCGCGTCCGTCTGGCTTGGCTTTTTCAGTTACTTTTTCTTCGCGTCCTGCCTTGCGTGGATTGTTTTCGGGATCACGCGTTTGTTCGCGCCCGGTTGGCCCTCGGATCTCATTCTCTACGCCACTTTCGGCCTGGGCTTCGCTGCCGGACTCTATGGGCTGATCAACTCTGCCGTGGTGCGGGTGCGTCGCGTACCCGTGAAGCTCCCCAACTTGCCTGCTTCGTGGCGAGGACGCGTCGCCGCCCTCGTCACCGACACGCATTTGGGCCACGTGCGTGGCGTCGGCTTCGCCAAGCGCCTTGTCGCCAAGATTTCGCGCCTCCGCCCTGATGTCGTGCTGATCGGCGGCGATCTATACGACGGCACGGCCGCCGATACGCGCCGCCTGGCCGAACCGCTCCGCAAACTGTCCGCTCCCTTTGGAACGTACTTCATCACCGGAAACCACGAGGAATTTCACCACCGCGCCGATTACATTGACGCGGTGCAACACGCGGGTGTGCGCGTACTGAACAACGAGAAAGTCGTGCTAGACGGTCTGCAGCTCGTCGGCGTCCACGACCGCGATTCGGCTCATCCAGAGCGGTTCCGCGCCATTTTGAAGAATGCCGATCTCGATCCAGAAGCACCCAGCATCCTGCTCACGCACGAGCCCAACCTGCTCGGCATCGCCGCCGATGAAAAAATCGATCTCCAACTTTCCGGTCACACGCATGGCGGCCAGTTTTTCCCCTTCACGTGGTTCACTTCGCGCATTTACGGCCCGTTCGTGTATGGGCTCAACCGGCTGGGAAATCTGCTCGTTTACACGTCTTATGGAGCGGGTACCTGGGGACCGCCATTCCGCGTCGGTACCAGCCCTGAAATCGTACTCCTCCGCTTCGAATAGCCCTCCCGCCAAATCCAAGCTGGTAAATCAAAGCAACTCTGGCAGAATATCTGCCGTGACCAACCGACCGACGAACCCTATTTTCAATTCCAACAAACTGAAACTCGGCACGTTTTGCACCAATACCGCGCCCTACATGACCTATCTCCCCGAGCGCCGCGATCCCACATGGGAAAGCTGCGTTGCCGGTGCGCGTATTGCTGACGAAGCCGGCCTCGAAGCCATCGTCCCCATCGCCCGCTGGAAGGGCTATCTGGACGAAAAGCCTGACCACTACTCCAACGTCGTCTTCGACGTCTTCACCTGGGCCGCGGGCATCGCCCAAGCCACCAAATATTCCTCGGTCTTCGCCACTTCTCACGCGCCCAACATGCACCCGGTGCTGGTCGCCAAGCAGTGCGCCACGATTGACGCCATATCCGGCGGCCGCTGCGCGCTCAATGTCGTTGGCGGCTGGAATCGTCGCGAGTTCGACATGTTCGGCATCGACCTGGTGGAGCACGACCAGCGCTACGTCTATCTCGATGAATGGCTGCAGCTACTGCGCCGCCTGTGGACCGATCCCGGCGAATTCGACTACCAGTCCAAATATTTTCGCATGAAGAAAGCCATCTCGCGCCCGCATCCTTTGCAGGAGGGCGGCATCCCCATCATGAATGCTGCACAGTCGCCGGCGGGCATTCGCTTTTCGGCGAAAAATTCTCAGATCGGGCTGATCAGTCTGCAGGGCGACAGTCCGAAAGACTGGAAGCCACAGGTTGAAAAGTACAAGCGCATGGCGCGCGAGGAGTTCGGCCGCGAAATTCAGCTCTGGACCAACGGCTCCGTCGTGCAGCGCGAAACGCAAAAGGAAGCTGACGAGTACGTCCGCCGTTACACTGAGGAATATCTCGACAACGAGTGCATGGACAGCATCATGACCACGATCAGCAAGGAAAATAACGTTCCGCCCGGCTCGCCCCAGCTGGCTTTCATGCGTAAGCGCATGTCCATGGGCGCTGGGCATCCGCTTGTCGGTACCGCACAGTCGATCGCCGACGAATTGGTTCGCGTTTCCGAGGCGGGCATCGACGGGATTATCGTCACCTGGGTCGATCACGTCGATGGCGTCGAACGCTTCGCTCGACGCGTGGTGCCCTTGCTCGAACAAGCCGGTCTGCGCAAACCTCATACGAAACCAAGCTAAAGCAATTGCGGGAATGCAAGAGCTTGGGTCCAAATCGTGCGATCCTCACGCGAGTGTCAGGCTTGCAAAATGCCCTTATCTTTTCTTCCAACCTCCCGGCCACGCAGTAAAAATCGATTAAATGCCGCGGTGCGTTGAGGCCCTCACCGGCTAACCGAGTGCTCACAACCCGCATCTATTCCGCTGCGGCGCAAAGTGCCTTAACCAGCTGCGCACGACCAAAAGCCCCGCAGGAAATCTGGAACGACACTCGGGCGAAAATGAGAACAGTACTGTGAAGTGGAACGAACACAATTCGGTTCCGCGCCTCGGCGCTCGTGGGTTAACGTTCCTTGTATCGGTGGCGTTCGGTTGCGCCTGTCCTGCCTTAGCGCAGCAAAGACCCACTGCGGCCCCGCGAGCGCCGAGCGATACGTCTGTCGCGCCGCAATCGTCTGCGCCCCAGCCACTTGATCAACAAGCAACCGGCAGCATCGTAGGAACTATCGTCGATCAAAGCGGAACGCCGGTTTTTGGCGCACACATCAAGCTCACGTGGAAAGATCAGCCCTCGCCGCTCACTGCGGATTCCGATCAAGACGGTCAATTTTCTTTCTCCGATGTGCCGCCCGGCCCGTTCCAGGTTTCCATCAGCGCCATCGGCTTCGATCCGCAAACCAGTTCTGGAGTCCTCAATCCCGGCGAGTTCCACACTCTTCCCAAAATCGCGCTCGTTCTCGCTGCGGTAGTCACGCAGGTGGTAGTCAAGCCTCAGTCGGTAATCGCGCAGCAGCAGATCAAGCAGGAAGAAAAACAGCGGGTGCTCGGCGTCTTTCCGAACTTCTATGTCACTTATCTTCAAAACCCCGCGCCGCTGGAGGTTCATCAGAAATTTCAAATGGCCTGGAAATCCACTTTCGACCCCGTCACATTTCTTCTAGCGGGCGCGGCTGCGGGACTCCAGCAGGCTGATGGTCAGTTCGGCGGTTTTGGAACAGGCGCTGAAGGCTATGCCAAGCGCTATGGCGCCACCTACGCGGACATCGGCATTGGTACTTTCTTGGGCGATGCCGTTTTCCCGTCGCTCTTCAAACAGGATCCACGCTTCTTCTACAAAAGTTCGGGAACGGTGCGCTCTCGAATTATGTATGCCCTGGCCGCCGCCTTCATGGCCAAAGGCGACAACGGCCGTTGGCAACCGGACTATTCGAACTTTTTCGGTGACCTCGCTTCCGGCGGCATCTCGAACCTCTACTACGCTCCGCAAGACCGAAACGGCGCGGCGCTGACCTTCGAAAACGTGGCAATAAGCGCCGGCGGAAGAGCCGCCGCTAATCTCCTCGAAGAATTCGTCGTGCCCAAGATTACGCTCAAACCTCATCTGCCGTTTCATCACGAGCACCCTACACACACCTAGCACGCGTACGGAGCAATTCGGATTCCGGCGCCCGGCCCCGTGACCAGAGCACGGTTGTCGCTTCTCTCAGTTTTTGATCCGCTTTCAACTCGCGTTGGGCTCTTCCCCGTGGCGACTCTAAAATGAGGTCAAGCGGCTGCGGCGTTCTTCGCAGCGCGCTCGACGGGTCCCAGCGGGCGAGGTGATAAAGCCACGCCCTTGTCTTGCCGGTATTCGAGAAAGTACTGGGTGGCGCACTTTCCGCATAGCCAGAAATGCTCGACTTCGGCCGTCGCACTCAGCTTTTCTCGCTGCGCCTGCTTAGGCGCACGAATTAGCTGGCCTTCCCGGTAATCGAACTGCGATGAGCAGTGCGGGTTCGCACATCTCAGGAACAAGGCTCTTCTCCCTCCGTGGATTCCCGACAGTTACCCGCCGATGATACAGAGCATACCCCTCAAGTGGCCGTGATCTAAGTCACACCCAGGACATGATCCTTCTCCCATATCCCAGTAGATCCGCAATCCGAATTGCAGGTAGCTGGAAGCAAAGTATTTCCCGAGCCGTCGCGGACGTGCCGCAGCCAATTCTCAGCATCGTTTTCGGAAGCCAGTCCAAAAGAATCCATGGGTGTTTCCGTTTGCCCGGAACGCACCGGTGGGGCAAAATAGAGGTGGTATAGCGCTCGGGAGGATTTTCCCTCGGCGTGGTAGAGCGATCTGCGATCGAGAAATCGGTGTATCACAAGGAGGCGGTATCTTGAACATGGGACAGAGCATACGGATCGAGAAATCCAACACGAGCGCGAGAGCCATTTTTCGACGGGTAGTCCGCACGGGCATCGTAACGATTTCGGCGAGCGCGATGCTATTCTTGGCGGTAGCTGGATCGGCCCGGACCGCTAGCGCTGCTGATACCGGAGAATCGCTGTTCAGTACCAACTGCGCAGTCTGCCACGGCCAAGACGGCCACGGAACCGCGACCGGTAAGGCACTGAACGCCCCCGATCTAAGCTCGGCGGCCGTTCAAAAATTGACGAACGCGGAGATTACCTCGCAAATCGCCAACGGCAAGGGCAACATGCCGCCCTTCAAATCCACGCTGAACGCCAGTCAGATCAAGCTGCTCGTGACGTACGTCCGAACCTTCGGCAAAAAGAAGTAGCCTTCGATTTTGGCGCATTCGGATCAGCATCTCGCGCTTAGCGGCGCGGGATGCTGATTCAAACATGGTGCAGCGCGCATTGGCTTGTGCCGCCAATTCCCTACTTCCTTTATCCGAATTCATTTCTGCTGAATGTGCGCTACCACGCGGCGCACACCTTCCTCGAAAGCTTCCGGTGGCGTGATCAGGCTTAGCACCAAGTAGCCCTCGCCGGAAAACTCGTAGAAGTGGCCGGGATGCACGGCTACCGAGCAGCGGTCCAGCAATTCGATGGCAAGCTCTTCATCGGACTGCACCGCCGGGACGCGAAGAACCGCGTTCCATCCGCCTTCGATCCGCAAACGGGACACGAGTTTTTGCCGAGTAAGTTGGGAATCGAGAATGGATAAATTCTCATTGATTCTCCGCATCAGTTGCGGCTGCAATTTCTTTCGCTGAGCCAGCAGATTCGGCAGGGCATGCTGAACAGGCGCGTTCAGAGAAAGATATGTATCCGCGATCACTTCGAGCCGCGCAATGGAGTCGCGTACAAGATTTTCCGGGCCGCATGCGGCGATCCATCCGACTTTCATTTGCGGCAGCGCCGAGATCTTGCTGAGCCCGCTCAAGACAAAGGTGAGCGCTGCGGAATTGCCCGCGAACGTTTCACGGTTCGTGCCGCCACGGGCATCGTCGCGTAGCCGGTAATCCAAAAACACTTCGTCGATAATAAGCGCGAGGTTGTGTCTCGCGCAGACGGCGTTCAAATGTTCGGCTTCACGCGCGCTGATAAAGTTTCCGGTGGGATTATTTGGATGGACGAGCACGATCGCCCGGGTTCGCCCGCCGATGAAGTTCTCCATCTCGCCGAAATCGATTTGCCAGCCGTGGTCGTATATCAAATGAAACGGCCGCAGCTTCACATCCTGAATGGACGCAAGAAAATCGAATAGCGGGTAACTCGGATGTGCGACGAGCACCTCGTCGCCCGCCTCGCAAAGCAGCCGAAATAGAAAGGAATATGCTTCGCTTGTGCCGGTCGTCAAAATCAGCCGCGCGGGATCGATTTCCGCCCCGATTTCTCGATAATATTCGGCCACAGCGGCCCGCGCGGACAGCAGCCCTTTTGGTTGCGGATCGTAGCGGAGAGCGGCTGAGCTTTGCAGCGCGCCGAGGATCGCGGATTCGTCGTAGTCGAAACCACAGGTAGTGGGATTCGACGCAGTTAGGTCGAGGATTGCGCTGCCGGATCGCCGGTGGCGATGCAGCGCTTGCGTGTAGGCATTCTCTTCGAGCGTCCAATTGGTGCGCGCAGCGAAAATCGATCGTCGGCTCATGAGGCGCTGCCTCGACCCGGCAAAATCATGTACGTAACTAGGGCCGCGCCAGTCAATTTCCGCTTGCGGTCCGTGAGATCCACTCGGGCGACACAGAGAGTCGCGCCCATTCGCAGCATGTGTGCGCGCGCGAAAATCCGCCCGTTCGAAACCGGCCGAAAATAGTTGATCTTCATCTCGGCCGTGGTGATTGGGCGATGGCGTCCGAGGAGATAGTGCAGAGCCACTCCGCTGGCTGCATCGGCTAGCGTGGCGCTCACGCCCCCATGCAGTACCCCGGCGCTGTTCAGCAGCTCTTCGCGAACGGCGCATTCGAGCGTGAGGCCGTCGCGATGCAGCGCCGCCAGGCGCACCCCTAAAAGCCCGGCGAAATGAATTTTTCGCAGCACCTCGCGAACTTGAGGGGCCGTGAGCTTTTTCGCTTTCATGGCGTGAACTAGAGGACTCGCTCGTGGGAATAGCCGGAAGCGTCCAGATCGGCGCGGATTTCCGCAATGTGTTCGGGGCCGCGCGTTTCCATGGTGATGTCGATCACGGCATCGCCCAGCAGGACTCCGAAGTGCGAGCGGTCGTACATGGTCTCGACGATGTTCGCCTTATGCTCGGCGATCACCATGGCCAGGCGTTGCAGAGAACCTGGATGATCGGGCAGATGGATACGCAGCCGCAACAAACGGCCGTCTTTTACAAGCCCGCGCTCGATGATGCGCGAGAGTAGCGACACGTCGATATTCCCGCCGCCGACGAACACGCCTACTTTTTTGCCGGTCACCGGAATTTTGTGCTGTGCGACGGCCGCGGTGGCAACGGCGCCAGCGCCCTCAGTCAGCGTCTTCTCTTTTTCCAGCAGCAGCAGAATGGCGTTGGCGATTTCCTCGTCATCGACAGTTACGATGTCGTCCACGTACTTGCGGACGAGCGGCAGCGTGATCTCGCCCGCGCGACGGACGGCGATGCCATCTGCGATGGTTACTTTCGCCGGTAAGGTGACCGGGGCGTTGCGCTCGACCGCCGCCTTCATCGACGGGAGCTTGGAAGTCTGCACGCCGATCACCTGCACGCCCGGCTTCATCTCTTTTACGGCGCAGGCGATCCCAGCAATGAGTCCGCCTCCGCCGATCGGCACCACGAACACGTCGATATCCGGGTGCTGCTCCAGCATTTCGATCCCGGCCGAGCCTTGGCCATCGATCACCGCTTCGTCATCGAACGGGTGAACAAACGTGAGGCGGTGCTCCTCGCAGCGGCGCAGAGCCTCGTGGCAGGATTCGTCGTAATTCGATCCGGCGAGAATCACTTCCGCGCCGAATGCGCGCGTGGCGGAAACTTTCACGATCGGCGTGGTGAGCGGCATACAGATTTCAGCGGAAATTCCGCGCTTTGTCGCGTGATATGCCACCGCTTGCGCGTGGTTTCCAGCCGACGCGGCGATCACTCCTCGCCGCTTCTCTTCCTCGCTCAAGAGCAGAATCTTGTTTAGCGCGCCGCGCTCTTTGAACGCGCCAGTCATCTGCAAATTATCGAGCTTGAAGTAAACCGTGTTGCCAGTAAGATTCGAGAAGGTTTCCGACCGCGAGAAGGGGGAGACGTAGATCGAGTCGCGAATCCGCGCCGTGGCGGCTTGAATGGTTTTGAGGCTTACCATGAGCGGCACGAGTTGGAATTAACCTCGTTTTTGCATGCACCGGGACGTTCCGCCCTTCGCAGTGCGCGACCCTTTGTTTTCAGCGAGTTACACGCGTTCAAGGTCGATTGACCGTCCCGCCCTTTGAGGACCGAAAAATTAGGAGAAAAGGGAATATAAAGCGAAAACGGTGGGCGAGAGCCGAGGCAGCCAGCGGATGAGGTGTTGCCGTCGAACACGCTGAATGTGCCGTCAGCCGGATCCAAGCTTCCCATCATCGCCCATTCCCTCCTTCCCCTCTCCAGTAGACCAAAATCACCTACATAAAACCATCTACTGTTAGCACAGAGGATCGCGGCGAGCAAGGGGAAAGTACCCCTCAGATGGTTGGTCGACCGCTGGCAAGACAGCCGAGCGCTCTAAGCAGGATGGTCTGTACGAAGAAGCCGCTCACGATTTCGGCGCGGCGTTGGCGCGGCTGGCCTCTGCCGGAGCGCACCATTCGCTGCAATTTTAGTCGTGCGGCTTGTGCTGGCGCTGATCACGAGGCGCGGCAATTGAGCGCGATACGGCCGCGCCGGAGCTATCGCGGGCCGTCCGTCCCCGGAGGGTGAGTTGCGCTTGGCCGCAGATCGCGTGAAATGCGCGAACGATAACTAGAGGATTCCTCCGATTGCGATTCGGCCCTCGCGGACTTCGACTGGAACCAGCACACTTTACCGGAGGAGAAAGAAAATGGCACGGAAACCCGCCAAGTCGAAGGCAAAGGGCGCGCGGCGATGGTCGAGTACGGTGAAGACGGAGTCAACGTATCCCCCCGCTGGATTGTTCAAGAAAAGCGCACCGACGATTGCGCGCACTCTGGCGTCCAAGAAAGTGTCACCAAAAGGGCCGGGCTCGGGCATGCGCATGCTCAACTTCTACATCAATCGCGCCGGTCATAACCTGAGTGCCGCGCGTCGCGCCGAACTGAATCGGGCGAAGCAACTACTTTCGCAGCGAATACGGCGGGCGTCCGGCTCAAAAAAAAGCCGGAAGTAGGTTCCGGCAGCGTCCGCCTGGTGCTCGCGAGCCGCCCTTCAACACCTGTTCGACGACGTATCCGCACTCCATCAAACAGTCCGCCTCCCACCCAAGTTCCAAGGTTATATACTTGACTCCACCAAACATTCCTGCTGCTCCATTCCCGTGCTTGATTTCTTCTCGACTTCGGCGACGTGCTTCTTGATGACCTTGCGGCCCCTGCGCGTGAACAGGTGCCACATGGCCTCGTCTGTGGTCATATCTCTCGGGTGCTTCTTCTTCACCTTGGGGTGAGCTATGCGAGACATGGATATGAACCTCGTTGAAATGATGAAAGATTTTGCCGATGAATCCACGTGTCGATCCTACATCGAGGCTCTGCGCTGGCCGGATGGCGTGCGCTGCCCGTCGTGCTATCACGATAAAATCTATCGCCTAGAGAATCGCGCTCTGTTCCTCTGTGCCTCATGTGAATACCAGTTCTCCGTCACCGTGGATACGATCTTCCATGACACGCATCTCCCGCTGACTACTTGGTTTCTCACTACGATCCTGCTTTGTGAAGCCAAAAAGGGCATGAGTGCCTGCCAGATTCAGCGGTCGCTTGGACTCAAGACCTACAAGACCGCATGGTATCTCTGCCATAGGATTCGGGCCGCGATGGTTCAAACCGACAAATCTGAGTTGGGTGGCAATGTCGAAATGGACGAAACTTTCGTCGGTGGCGTCAACCGCGGCAAGGGATGGGGTGCGCGCCTCGATAACAAGGAAATCGTCATCGGCATCCGGCAACGCGGCGGTGAATTGCGGTTCTTCCATGCCGAGGATGTCACGAGCAGGACACTTGGAAAGTACATTCGCGAGAATATCAGCGAGGATGTGGACGTGCTGTTCGCCGATGATTATAAGCTCTATCGTAGCGCCGCCGGAGATCTCTGCAAGGATGGCCGTCACAAGACGATCCGGCACCGCCTCAAGATTTATGTGAAAGGCGACATCCACACCAACACCATTGAGTCGGCATGCTCGCTTCTCAAGCGCGGCGTGATCGGCACGTGGCATCGTGTTAGCGCGAAGCATCTCCAGTCCTATTGCAACGAAATGTGCTTCCGATTCAACAACCGCAAGAATCCTTATCTTTTCCGGGACACTATCCTCAAATTGATTGAGTCGCCAAATCTCGAATACAAGAGACTAACGGCTAAGGCGAAAACGGCTGCGTAGCTGTCTTAATTTTTGTCATCGAAGCTATTGTCTATTCGGGGTGTAGTTAATGGTACTTTGGAATAGACCGTTATCGTGTAACTGCCGATGGCAGATTGAATGTTTGAAAAGGCGTAGCCATTTCGCACCCCGCCATGCCCCAAGAAAAACAACCCAGGCTTTCGCGGCACGATCTCTAGATGATCTATGAGACCATAGACTCGAATATATAAATTGGGAACCATAGCATCGGCCTTCACGGTCAAATCGAACTCCGATTTGAACAAATCCTCATCTGGAACATTTTGGATGGTCGTAGCGGCGATTGAAATCTCGGGCGGTCTTATTCCTTCTACCGTAATTTGATTGGTGATTCCGACCTGGGCGATGCTATTCGAACCTTGCGTAATTGAGCCAGATTGAATATTGTTTTTTCCTGTTTGCTGCTGACTGATTGTGGAATGCGATCCCTCTTTGGGCTTAGTCAGCAACTTCCCTGTCGATTCGGGAGATGGAAGAGCTACAGGTCTTTCCGCAACTTTCTCGACTAACTTTTCAACGATTTTCGGGCGTAGCGAGCGATAGAAGTTATATCCAGACATCCCCAGGGCCGCAGTTACGAGCCCGAGCATAATAATCAGCTTAAATTTTCGATTAAGAGCCATTGGATACCACCGAGATAGCTCTTTTGGTTTTAGTCCAAAATAATCCAGAATTGAGATTAGCGAGGCTATCGCTACAACTACATCTTCCGCCGCGTGAAGCACGTACACACCCCCGCCAAGTCGCAGATGTCCTTACGCGACCATTCGTGACAATATACCTCTTTGTGGAGTGAAGTATATATTCATGCAAGTTCGCTTCGGTGGACGTCGCGGGTTTCTTTGTGCGAAACGGCGCTGGGTATGACGCGCGGCACAAATGCGTAAGGAATGCCCTCACAGGATCATTCGGCATGCGAGGGGCGGCTTGCGCGCGAATGCAGACTTAGACTCGCGCGCCGTGCCGAGTGTGAAGCTCGCGCCACAGAGCCTGCTCGGATTTGGCTGCCGCGGAGCGACCAGCGGGGTCTGCGGGCAGCCTTGGCGGCGTGCCCGCAGGCCGCTGGTGTGAATCGGATGCGCGGATGCGAAAGAGTTCAGATCCCTTTTACTTCCACTCGCTTGGCCATAGATCTCTGGGCCTTTGGCATTTCCAGCTCAAGCACTCCATTCTTGAGAGTTGCCTGGGTTCTTTCCGGGTCGATTTCCGCTGGGAGATCGATGACTCGGAGAAGCTGGCTGGAGCAAAGCTCCTTGTAGATCACGTTGCCCTTATTCTGCCGCTCCTGATTGGATTCTTTCTTGCCGCTGATGGTGAGCCGCGCGGGTTCCAAACTGATTTCGATATCCTTGGGCTCAAAGCCGGGCACTTCGGCTTGCACGTGGAGAGCGGTTTCCGATTCGCTGATGTTGACGTGCGCGGGATGGATGAGCTGATCTTCGGCGTTGAACCAGTTTTCCAGCTCGCGGCCAGAAGCGCCGTCGCGTTCAAACATTTCGAACGCGCGCTGCGCGATTTCGTCGTGCATGCGGATCATGCGTTCCATTAGAGTCTGCGGTTCAACCACTCTGAGTGAACCACTCGATGGGGCCCGTTGTACTGCTGTGCTCTTTTCTGCCATTTCCCTGCTCCTTTCTCTACTTTGCCCGCCGTGCGGCGATTCTCGAAGAAGGCTGCGCGGCGGCCGATCGTGAGCTGCGCTCAAATTTTCCTACTTCGGACAGTTCGCCGCCGATCGAGGTCGCCGGCGCCGCCCCCAGATTCAGAAATACTCTTGCTGATTGCGAATGTCAAAAGTGCGTGCCGCCGGAATTGCACGCGCGGCGCGAGGGCGGCGATTTTTCGCGAATCCGTAGCCGAGCTCGAATGGAATGCTCTAAAGGAACATTTTCACTTGACGAAGGCATCCGTTAGCCTTAACTTACGTAAGTTATGCCTTACATAGACCAAGCTTTCGACGCACTCGGTGATCCGACTCGACGAGCGATCTTCAATCGCCTGCGCGGAGGGCCACTTTCGGTTGGAGAACTCGCTACAGGGCTGGATGTCACGCGGCCAGCGGTTTCGCAGCACCTAGCCGTGCTCAAAGCGGCGCGCCTCGCCACGTCTCGCCCAGAGGGGACGCGGCGTCTTTATGCGGTTGACCGGCGGGGCGTCGAAGCGCTCCGTAATTGGCTCGGTGCGTTTTGGGATCAGGCGCTCGCATCATTTAAGGCCGCGGCGGAACGACAAGCAGTCGAAGAGAGGACATCGTGATGGCGGAGGACCAGGCGCCCAGCGGTATTGACCCTAACTGCGTACGAAAGAGCGTTCGAATTCAAGCGCCGCAAGAGGTGGCCTGGCGCGTGTTCACGGAGCAGATGGGGAGCTGGTGGCCTTTAGGAAACTACAAGATCGGACAGGCTAAGGCCGTCGACGCAGTGGTCGAACCGCGAGTTGGCGGCCGCTGGTATGAGCGCGGAGAGGATGGGAGCACGTGCAACTGGGGCAGCGTTCTCGTTTGGGAACCCCATTCGCTCCTGGTGCTATCGTGGGATATCACGGCCGATTGGCGGTACGACCCTGGCCTGAAGACCGAAATTGAACTCCGCTTCATACCCGACGGAAAAAACGCCACTCGGATTGAGCTTGAACACCGACGGCTCGACCGTTATGGAGCGCGCCGCGACGAGATGCGCCGCATCTTCGAGACCGACGGTGACTGGGGACGCCTGCTGGAGATGTTCGCTCGCGCCGTGGCGGTGTAGGAACGCGATGCGACATCCAATCGGTAGTGTTTACACAATGACGGCGAAAAGCAGAAACGGCTGTTCCATCCGACTTCACAAAATGGGGAGGTGCGCATGAGCCAGAATCAGAATTTCGAGAACCACGCCAGGTTCTTTCCGCTGTTTCACTTTGTCGTTGCGCCTATATTCCTGCTCAACATCGTGTGGTCGATCGTGCGCGTGGTTCGCCACTTTTCGTTCGGGACGATCGTTTCGCTGCTCGTTGCCATTGCGTTGTTTCTTCTGGCCCTCGCGGCGCGACTTATGGCGCTCACGGTGCAAGACCGCGTGATTCGACTCGAAATGCGACTGCGGCTGCAGCAACAGTTGCCGTCCGAACTGCGCGCGAGAGTTCCTGAATTTACCGTCGACCAATTGATTTCGTTGCGTTTTGCAAGCGATGCCGAATTGCCCTCACTCGCGCAAAGAGTTCTCGACGATAAGTTGACCAGCCGCAAGGCGATCAAGAAGATGGTTCGCGAGTGGCAGCCGGACCTGCTGCGGGCGTGACGCGAAAGACATCGCGCGCCCCGTCTTTTGTTGTTACTGCATAGCCTGTTTGAGTTGCCACATCACTAGGCGCCTAATGGGCAACGCTTCGGGCACATCGCGCATGCTGTCCTGCTCGAAGGAAACCGTCGAAGATTGGCGAAGAGCAGCGTCGCGCGGTGGAAAGCGCGGAGAGAAGACTTGCGCCGCGGCTCAGATTGACCAGCATTCAAGCTCTGACGCAGACTGCACCAGCAAGATTGAACTGAAAACAAAGAAGCAAGTGGTCGGGGCCTGGGGATTTGAACTTCGGACCTGCGGAAACTAGAGCCCAGAATTATTCAATTCGGATTGCTCAGACTTGTGTGGGTGCAAGATCGCGTCAATTTCGCCACCCACCAGAAGGGCGATGCCAGCCATGTACATCCATAGCATCAGGATGATCATGGCGGCGAGATTGCCATACGTGGCGCTATAGTTACCGAATTTGGAGACATAGAAGCGAAGTCCAATCGAGGCGAGCGCGATCAGAATAGCGGCAACCACGTTGCCGGGCGAAATGTACCGGAACCGAAGGTTTCCGTCGGGGCCAAACCGGTAAATCACGGCAAGAGCCAGCAGCAGGCCGGCGGCGATGATGATCCAGCGAAGAGTCGCGAAGAAGACGAGCAACAGCTGGCTCCAACCGATGATGGACGCCACCCACGACTGAAGCACCCCTCCGAAGATCACCAGCGACAGGGACCCGATCGCGAGCAGAAAACAAAACAACATCAGAAGGATCGCCGTCCCCCGAACCTTCCAGAACGGCCGGCGGTCCTTGACATGGTTTACGATATTGAGTTGTTCCATGATCGCGTAAACACCGGTGGATGCCGACCACAGCGTAAAGACCAATCCGAATGTCAACAGCTCCGCCGATCCTCTGGACTCGACGTACCGGACGGTTACCTCGAACAGATTTGCGGACTGGTTCGGCAGAACCTGGCGGAGAAGATCCAGTATGGCCTGCTGCAGATGGGGTATGGAGAGAGAAGGAAGCAGCGAAAGGGCAAAGAGAGCCGCCGGAAAAACCGCGAGCAAAAAAAAGTACGCAAGAACGGCCGCACCGTCGAGCACGTTGTCGTCCTGAACTTCACCCCATAATTCCCTCGCGAAATCCATCAACCGCCTGTGGGACGGAGTGTTCGTTGTGGAAAGGCTCTTTTCCGGGTCGTTCGGTAGCATCTATCCGCGTACTCATTCCTCTCGATCTTAGCCTCGAAACGCAGTGACATGAAGCGGCTGATTCTGGCGGTGCTCCAAACCCGGAGGCGTGAAGTTGATGCCGCATCGCCATTCCGAGGATCGGATCTACATCGTCATAGCGGGCGTGTTCTTTATCGGACTGGGTGATGAATTCGACGCGAGTAATTTGGAAGCCTATCCGCCAGGCGCCGTGATCATTCTCCCTGGCAACACGCCCCATTTCCACTGGGTGAAGTACGGCAAGTGCGTCAGGCGAGTAACCGCGATGGGGCCGCTTGGACTGGAATACCTGAACGCGAAACACGATCTGCGAAACAACAACATGCAGGGAGGGGGTCTGCGCGACTTGACGAGTCGTAGACTCCGATGTTCCCCTGGGCGCATCAAGCGACTTGTCAAAGTGAGGCTCAAGATGAACGATCAACAAAAGATAGGGCAGGATTCTGAAGTGCGAGATCAAGAGATCCGCGCGGCACTGGATCAGCATTGGGCGGCGTCCGACGCCAACGATTTTGAAACGGAGCACTGCATCTATCACGAGGACGCGGTGCTGGAATACCCGCAGTCAGGCGAGCGAACCCGCGGTCGAACAAACATACAGAATCAACGCGCCAGTCAGCCGAGCAAAAAGCGGTTTACGGTCCGACGAATCATTGGCGGCGGTGATCTTTGGGTCACCGAATTCACCCTGACATATGACGGCAAGCCGTCCTACACCGTGAGCATCATGGAGTTCGGGGGCGACAAGGTTGCGCGGGAAACACAGTACTTTGCGGATCCATTCCCGGCACCCGCATGGCGCGCTCAATTGGTCGAACGGATGGACACATAGTCTCAAGGGCAAAACCGATGGAGGGATAAGACATGGATTGGAATCGGTTGGTCCAGTTTGCGCTGCTGGGCAGCAGTGATTTGGAACAATATGCCATACTGCTAGTTCGCGTTTTGATCGGCCTGTTCTTCGCCATCTCAGGGGCAAACAAATTGTTTGCCGCCGGCGGCATGAAGGCTGTTTACGAAACCCTCGTTAAGGCCAAAGTCCCGTTTCCCCACTTGACGGCTTATTTCGTATCGGGCGTCGAGTTTGTTGGCGGATCCTTGCTGGCCCTGGGGTTCCTTTCGAGCCCGGCCTCCGCGGCTTTATTGATCGATATGATTGTCGCCATCGTGACCACTGCCGTTTCCACCTTGCCTAAAGAACTTTCGCCTCTTAACTGGCTCGACGATTTCCTCTACCTTCCGGAAGTCCTGTACGTGCTGTTCTTTATCTGGTTGATCTGCTCCGGTCCGGGAAAGTTCAGTGTCGATTACTGGCTCGCCGGCAAGTTACTGAGGTGATCGCGCGACGAAGCAGCGTGCTGCCAGACAAGAACTGTGGATCAAGCCTCTCCAGAGGTGGTATGAGTCTCGGTGAGCCTCGGGTCGGTTCAACAAATGGCTTTGTATGCGGCGACCATTCCCGGATCGCGCGCGGCAGGCGACCACAACGAGTCTCCCACACGGCTTGGCCAGAATCTTCGGCTTGATGGCGTCGCGCGAGATCTACTTGACCGCGGCGACCTCAGACGCAATATCGACGACCCGTCCGTAACAGGACTCACTTCAAATCCGGTCATTTCTCATCACGCATGTCCCTTCTCAACCTTTGCATCTTCTTAGCTTGATGTTCCGACGCCGTTTAGTCTGCGAATTTTTCTTAATGTTCCCAAGTTGCCCGACAATGCAGCAGGCTAAGATCGGTCTTCTGTGGGTCTTTGACGGAGAGGGTTTTGGTCGGGGCGTGGAGATTTGAACTCCAGACCTCCTGCGCCCAAGGTAAACTCAAAAACGCTAAGTAGTTGTATCGTCTAGTACTTTCGCGCATCGTGTATCACGATTTTAGGCGGTTTTTGGGGCTAATAGGTCCCAAATGTTCCCAACTTGCGCCACCGCCCAGAGGGTGACAGCATTCTCGTCTTTTGGGAGAAGTGGCGATCATCGAGGCTTATGAAAGGCGGTACAGCAACAAAATTAACAGAAGGAAAAGCAATGTGTAGGCCACATAAGCATTGAGTTTGCCGTGATGCATTCCCGCAAGCAGTCTGGCAAACCAATTGATCGCATTGCCGACCGGATGGAAGAACAGCCGGTCAACCAGGTGCTCTTCCTCTCTTCTGCGCAGAATCGCCGTCCGAAAATGCACGGCGACCGTTTTTCGCGTGTCCTCCACGATACCGGGTCTGAATATCGCTTGAAAAACTACTCGAACCGGATTTGAAAATCCGGTAGCCGTATAGCTCATTTCGGGAAGCAGGCGTGGAATTCCTCCAGCCCACAGTTCCTTGCGCACCACCTCACGGCGGCGCGTTAGTCTCGCTACGATCAGCCAGGTCACAATCACAAAAAGCGCCAGAGCCAAGAATCCGTAGAACGTTGACATCGCAAAAATCACCGGATTTTGATCCGCACCCCGCACTAGCACAACCATGCCTCTGCCCGGCAAAACGCTGCCTCCCACCTGAGCACCCATGTTGTGGAAGTCGTGAAGGAACGCGGGAGGCAGTTGCTGGTTTTCCGCAGTCGCCGTGAAAAACGGCGGCACTAGGGATGCCGTCGCACTCGCCCCGGCAAGGGGCTCTACGGCGCGATTCAATACCGGAATGACGTACGTCGGAAGAATGCCCAGCAAGAAGCAAGCGCTTGCGAGATACACCAGCGCGAAGTGCGGCCGTTTGATTCGCTTTGGTGCTCTGAGCTTCCATTCTCCACGTCGCATGCCGAGGAAACTCATGGCATACACTTTGACGAAGCAAGTTACTGCCAGCGCCGCCGTCAGCGCTAGAGCCGCGCCGCAGATCGCGAACAGAATCTTCACCGCTGGCGAGACGAGAGAAGCACTCCGCAAGAGCGACTGTAATGTCAGCCATTCACTCACAAAACCATTGAATGGTGGAATCGCCGCAATCGATAGACATCCCACGAGGAAAACCACTGATAACGCGGGAAGAACCCGCGCCAAGCCGCCAAGCGCGTCCATGTCTCGGGTTCCCGTAGCAGCTTCGATTTCTCCAGCTCCCTGGAACAGCAGCGTCTTATAAACGGAATGGTTGACCATGTGATAGAGCGCCGCTGTGAGCGCGATTGCCGCCGCCAGACCATATCCAGACGAGCGAAAAACCAGCGATGCTCCGATGCCCGCGACGATAATTCCGGCGTTCTCAATGGAACTGTGGGCGAGCATCGTCTTCATGTCGGTTTCTGTCGTCGCGTAGAGGATGCCGACAAGTGCGGTGACGCTCCCTACGAACAACGCAAGCAAGCCCGGACCAATGCCGTGAGGGAGAGCGATATCCGCGTTCAACCGGAGGATGCCATAGAAGCCGAGATTCAGAGTGACTCCGGCGAGCACCGGAATGAACACAGGAGGTGTCGCTGTGTAGCAGCGGGGCAGCCAGAAATTCACGGGAACCAATCCCGCTTTCACCCCGAAGCCGAAAAACCCGAGCACGAAAATTGCCCAGATCGCGCCGCTCGAAAGATGTGTTGCTGCTGCAGCCAAAGAGGCGAAAGACCAATCAGGCGACATCCTCGCTGCGATGGCATACGCAACAACGACCGCCAGAAACCCAGCTTCACTCATCGCCAGCATAATGAACGCGGCGCGCCCGTCGCCGTTCCGGCGGCGTTCGTAGTTCACCAGCAAATAGCAAAGGATCGACATGCATTCCCAACTGATCAGGAACAGTAGAGCGTCGTTGGCTATCAGTATCAAGACGACCGAGGCCATCAGCGCGAAATGCATCACTCCGTATCGGCTCAGTGGGTATTGCCCTCGGTAGCGGGATTCGACGAAATTCTTCACGAAGAGAGACGCCGGGAGATAGACCAGCCCCGCTGCAAACAAGAAAATCGCCGATAGCATGTCGAGGCGGATTGAGAGCAGTCCTAAGCCATCCAGGGGCCACAACGTGGTGCTAAACGTGCGGCCACTGGCGAGCGCCGTACCCGCGGCGATCATCATCAAAGCGGAAGAAAGGGTGCTAAATCCCACCAGCACACGCGTGGCGTAGCGACCGCGCATCATCGCTGAAAGAACGAGTCCGCACCCGCAAAAAGCGAAGACTACGGCGAGCGCTCCTCCGATCCACGCGTTCACGATTACGCACTCCTCGCCGAGATCGATTCGTGGTCAACCGGAGCTTTGCGCCCGGTAACCACCTGCAGTCCATGAAGGATTGCCAGTGGCGGAGCCGGATCTCCGGGGATTTCTAGGTCCACAGGAAGGACCGAAGACACTCCGCCCGCGGACACGAACGATTGGCCGAATATCCCGCCGGAAATCGCGCACGCTCCGACCGCCAACACCCTCTTTGGGTTCGGCATGGCTTCGTAGGTTTTGAGCAAAGGCACGCGCATGTTTTCGGTTACTGGGCCGACGACCAAAAGCACATCTGCCGTCCGCGGGGTCGCCGTGAAAAACATCCCCAGTCGGTGCATGTTGTAGAACGGATTATTCAGTTGTTTCACTTCGTGAAGGCAAGCGCCGCAGTCCCCCGCGTCTACCACGATGATGTGCAAGGACCGGCCGTACGCCTGAGGCAACGCCTCGTATCGGCCCGTTCTGTCCGGCACTACTGTCCACTCATAATCCGACCGCCATTCCATCAAGGGCGCGTCGCCAAAGTGACACCGCTGGCAGTGGATGCATAACCCCAGGTCAACGTGAGCCGAATTGTCTTGCGCTGTAATCGCACCTACTGGACAGACCTCCGCAGCACGAGCAGCTTCCTGAGCAGAAGAGAATTGAGTTGTTACAGGTCTTCCTGGCGTCACGCCAGCAGCGGTTTCAGATGCTTTTGGGTATCGCGTTGTGTAGACGCCCTTTTGCAATCCGCGCCAGAACCAAAAACTCATCCGCGTCTCCCGCTCCTATCGGTCACATTCCGTCGGCGAAAGCCCGAACGTGGCTAAAATGATCGGAAAGTCTTGAAAGGCAAAATCTTCGACCGCCGCCCGGAAGCCCAGCCAGTTGTTAAACGAGGCGGTGATGATGCGATACCGCTCCACTAGACCGGCAGCATCGAGTCGCAGCCAGTGAAGCGCCGCGCCTATAGGAGCCTCTGCCCAGCCCAAAGCGACGCCACTAGAAAGGGGTTCAGACGGGACGCTGATGTATCCCGGTTCGAGTCGCTGCGAAGCCTGCCGTACTAATCGCGCCGACTGATACGCTTCTTGAAACAAAATCCGAAGGCGTGAGTAGCCATCTCCTTCGGTCTCTCGTGGAACCTCGAATTGATATGTCTCATACCCTTCGTAGGGACAGTCACGGCGCAGATCACCCGAGCGGCCCGAGGCACGGCCCACGGGTCCAACAAAATTCAGGTCCCGCGCCTTGTCTGGGTCAATAATCCCTACCTCCTCCAGCCGGTCTAAAAAGCTGCTCGTGAAGCACAGTCCGTCTTCTAGCGCGTGCAGCTCGCCGACGGCACGATCTACTTCCTTTAGTAGTAGGTCCGCGCAGGACTCGGCGCTGAAGTCGCGCCGTAGGCCTCCGGGCGTGTTCAATCCAAACAGATAGCGGTGGCCTGTGAATTGGCAGGAAGCCCGCAGCAGACGCTCCTCAATAATCGCCGCCTGCGAAGCGGCTACCGACAATGCAGTGGATTCGCATATTCCGGTGATTGCGCTGACGTGGTGTCGCAACCGTTCCAGTTCGCTCAACAGGACGCGTAGATTTTTGGCACGGACAGGAATCCGCGTGCCGGATATCCTCTCGACAGCGAGACAGAACGCCAGAGAATGAGCGAACGAGGAGGTAGCCGCGAACCGTTCCGCAAGTAGCAGCGCTCGAGAAACCGGCTGTCCCTCTGCAATCTTCTCGACCGCCCGGAAATTGTAGAAGAGGCGCGGCACGGCCCGAACCACGTCCTCGCCCACTGTCTCCAGCAAGAAATGCACCGACTGTCCCAGTCCGCCTTCATAGACTGGACCGACGGGCATCGCGAACGCACCAGGGTCCTGTACCACCAGCAATGGCCGCCACTCGACATTCGCACGTTGCCGGAAACGTTCTTGATGAGCGTCCATCGCTTTCCTGTGCAGCTTCCTGTGAGGAGCAACTCCCTCTGGCCACATCTGATCGTGAAGTATGAAATCGCCCAGGCGCGGATGGCCTTCGAACCGAAGCCCAAAAAGATCTTCTGCTTCGCGTTCATGCCAATCGGCGGCGTGGACTTCCGAACTTATGCTTGGGAGAGCCAACACCGTGGACGGCGCTTCTGCTAGTACTTCAATCCATCCGCAACCAGCGGAAAGAAACAAGTAAGATAGGCGCCAGTTCCCCTGAAGCTCCTCCACAACGATTCCGCCGAATGAGCATCCCATGTCCCAAAACAACATTCTTGAGATGACCGGGAGAGGCGTCGGTTCCAGTAATGAAATCGAAAGCACCACTCCACCTTGTCCGCGCGACACCAATGCGGCTGGCCCGAATCGATCTCGCACTGCCGCCGCGATCTCCTCGATTTGTAATTTCTTTGGAGCAGCGAGCGGTGAAGGGGTCACAATCATCTCAGTGACCCCCCAATTGTTGCGCTGCCAACAGCAGCAGCGAATGAACCGGGCCGGGCACATAAATCCCGAATATCGCAACGGGAACGGCCGCAGCCAATACCGCAATGCGGCATGTCTGCGGCACTTCGACATGCACATCTACCCGCTCGGGCTGCCCAAATGTCATCCGGTTGACCTGGAGCATGATTCCCACAAACGCCAGAACGATCAGGGCCGCCAGGATCGAGACTGCAACGAAATGTCCGTCCCGCATGCCTGCCGACAGGATCGAAAACTCGCTCAGAAAAATCGGGAAGGGCGGAGCACCTGCAATCGCCAGTGCGCAAAAGATAAGCGCCGCACCAGCGAAAGGCGAGACGCGCAGGAGTCCTCGGACCGACTTGATTTCGCGCGTGCCTACCGTCAACAGCACCACACCGGCAACATAGAAGCAGAGCGATTTGGTAATCGCATGGTTCAACAGCTGGAAAACGGCTCCAAAGTCCGATGCGCGTGACGCTAGCCCTGCGGCCGCCAAGATGATTCCCATGTGTTCGACGGTGGAATAAGCAAACATTCGCTTGTAGTCATGCACCTGAAGTAGCAGGAAGGCTCCAATCGCTACCGAGATGAGACCGATGACGACCATCCACTCGCCCAAACGCGTAGCCGGTGACGCGAGAACGATGCCGAGAAAGCGCAAGATGACATATAGCGGAACCGAAGTTTTTACGCCGGAAAGCACAGCACAGATCGGAGTCGGAGCTTCACTGTGCGCGTCTGGCAGCCACGCGTGCATAGGAGCAAAGCCTGTTTTGGTTCCGAAGCCAATAAACATCAATAAAAATGACAGTTTCAGCAGAGCCGGCGACATGGCCGGAGCCGCGGCACGGAGAGTGTCCCACGTCTCGCGTTGCGCACTGCCGCCCGAATGCCATGCCCAGAACAGAACGAGGAAACCAAGCAGCGCAATAGGAGCGCCCATGATCGTCAGCACTGAGAATTTCCATGCGGCTTCAAGCGCTCCCGCGGTATTTTCGAAACCAACCAAAAGCACCGAGAATAGCGTCACGAGTTCCATCGCTACCCAGGTGAGGTTCGGACCGGCGAGTGAGGGAACAGCAACGAGGGCGAACGCGAGCAGATTGTACATGGAATAGAACCGCCACAAATGCCCCTTGCTGCTGTGGCTCATGTACCCACCGGCGTAGATCGCCGCGAGTGTGCATACGAACGTCACGATCACAACGATCAGCGCTCCGAGCCCGTCAGCCTCAAACCAGCCCGCAGCGCCTGTGTACCGCCCGTTCGCTATTACCTTGGCGGCAATGAACGCGGCAAGGCCGAACTCCGCACACTGGCACACGACGGTGATATGCCATGCCGCCCTCCGAATGGGTCCAAGCCAGCACAAAAGAGCCGCGAACGCGGGAAGTGCCAGGAGTGCGATCAGCGCCATTCGGAGGTTTCCTCCTTCAATTCGCTGAGCGCCGCTGCTTTGGTTGTACCCATGGTCTTCTCGATCGTCCGCGTTAGCAGTCCCACGATCACGCCGATGAGCACTACGTCGATGGCGATGGCGAACTCAGCAATCAAGGGCAGAGTAGGAGCAATCGCGATTCCCGCGAGGAACGCGCCGTTTTCCATGGCCAAGATTCCGAGCAATTGCGGAATGGCTTCTCGCCGTGCGGTCAGCGAATACGCGCCGATCAACACGCAAGCGAGCCCGATAGGCAGGTTGATTTCGATGACGGGGTTTCTTGTTGCCTCCGCTACAGGACCCACGAGTAGTTCCGCTCCGATTGCTAGCAGCAGCGCGAGAAGGAGAGACGAAGGGATGTTAATAGTCTGCGAAATCTCCCTGCGCACGTATAGCTCCCGCGCAAGGGTTCGCTTCAGCACCCACGGGATTACGATCACCTTTGCAGTTACCGTGATCCCGCCGAGCCACCAGAGATCCACCACGCGCTCATCCCAAGCCAGGAAAAAACAAGCGCCAGCGAGAAGAATCGATTGGAATATGAAGAAACGGCGCACTCCTTGTACCTGGCGTGTGCCGACGATTGCGAAAGCACAAATCAGGATCAGTCCGGCACACAGTGCATTCAGCGACTCGCCAACTGGCAGATGCATGTATTAACAGCCTCCTCGAATCACACCGCGACAAAAATGCTGACAATCATCGCTGCGACCGACGCGATAAAAGCGGCTCCCAAGAACTCACTAATTCGGAACAGCCTCAATTTGGAAAGCGAGGTCTCGATCATCACCAGTACTGTCGCGAAGATGAGGATTTTAAAAAGAATCAGAGGTATTGCGATTAAGAGCTGTGAAATATTCTCTCCGTTCGCAAGTCCCCATGGGGCAAGCAGCACATTGAGAAAAATACAAGCCAGGACGAGAAATTTCATCTGGCCGCCCCACTTCATTAGCGCCGCGCCCCGGCCTGAATACTCCAGTCCCTTCGATTCGTCGATCATCGCAAGCTCGAAGTGGCCACTGGGGTTATCGACCGGGATCCGCCCTGCCTCGGCAAGGATCAACATGAAAAAGGCAACGAGCAGCAGCACGTGCGCCGGCGAAAAAAAAGCGGCCACGCTTGCGACCCAGCTCTGTTGCACGACGTACGGAATTGTCGATTGGGCAACAAACGAGACGGTGAAGAACACGATCATGAAAACCGGCTCGGCCAAAAATCCGACCATACGAGTACGGCTTGCCCCCATCGCTCCGTACGGGTTACCTGTATCCACTGCGGCCAAGGCGGCGAAAAATCCTCCTAACGCGAGGAAAAATCCTGCTGCCAGCATGTCGCCCATAAAAGCAAAAGCGAGCGGGTAATCGGTCAGGACGGGAATCAGCGTCGTCACAAAAATCGGCGCGACGAAGACCAAATAGGGCGTGATTCGAAAAATCCATGTCGTTTGATCAGAAATTACTTCGTCTTTGTGGAACAGCTTCCAAAGGTCGCGGTACGGCTGGAAAATGCTTGGCCCACGCTTGCTCTGGACGATTTCCTTGAACCGCGAGAGCAGCCCTGAATAAAGGGGTGCGAAGACAATCACGAACGCAATTTGAACGAGATTATACCCGATCATTCTTCCCACTGGAAACCTCCGCCCAGGGATGAACCAACGGATCTTCCAAAACGGCAGGTCAGGGAGTGGTTGTTCTTCGAGGCACACAACGACTCGCAAACGAAACCAGAGCCGAACTTTATGGGGAAAACCGAGGCAGCGGGGTCTGCACCGCGGTGCTTGCTTGTGGAAATAGCGGCTCCTCTCATAAGCATCCTCATGCAGGGTCAACCTGCGCAGAATTGAGAGGAGTTATCAGCCCCAGAGCTGCGGGCGCTTTGTCCCGATTCGGGGTCGGGAAGGCAAACTCCTTTGCCGCGACTTATTGAAGCACAATACCGCCCGCTCAACAAGTCCGTCGAATCTCACTCGTTAATGGTCTGAGTGCGATCGAGGAATTATCTAGAACCTGAGAGTCGCTTTGCAGCTTCGCGGTTCCAGAAGAAGGTTTAAAGCGTTGACGGCACCCACGACGAACAAGTTAGAGTTCAACAGGGCGTCAAGCGCACAGCCTCTCGCCATTATCCACGGCGATAGCTAAACCACCGCCTTCCTTCACTGCCTTCAAAAGCAAGCGATCATTGTTGCCATTCCCGAAGGCGGCGACATTTCCCAGATCAAAGCGCGTAGCGTAATCCCGTTTTTCCATGTCATGCCCATTCGTTCTTAGGATTTCCGGTTCCACAATGCCCGCGAGCTCGCTGGCGGCGGTACCGAAAGAGTCTGAACTGATTACGCTGATGTCCACACTCTCCAAAAGTTTCAACAGCTTGTCCCGAACTCCGCTTCCGAGCCTTCCACCGGTCGACAGCGTCCCAGTGTAATCGCTAATCACCGTGTGAATTTCACGAGTGCCGAACCCTGGGATTTCAATCACGATTCCTGGCTTTTTCATACCGTTCACCTCAAGTCTCAACGTCTGGTTCCACGCGAAAACAACTAAGGAGTATAAGCCAGCGATGCAGCGATCCTCTCCTAAGCCGAGAAACACCGCGACAAGTCGAATAGTCGCACCGCACAGCCTCTAAATTCGCAGTAATTCTGGAGTGGTGCGCGACGTTGACTTCAAATGCTAGGCTGGTATATTGGAGATGAAGGAAGGCCAAGGAGTTCGGCCTTAACCGCTGTCCTCCCCAATTGGGACAGATGATGACTCCTGACAAGGGAATTCTTGTCGCGGAGTCATGTCGTTCGCCCGCCACGAATTCCCCCAAACGCAGTCGACCTGAAGTCGCAAACGGATTTTGAGCATTTCGCACAGGTCGGCAAAGGATGTCGCAATGCCGTTCGACAGCATCTTGTTTGAGGATGCCGACCGCGCACGATCGGAGACATCCCAAGTGCCTCCTTTTTTCGCTGATCTCAATCTCGATCAGATCGTTGACTCAATTACTGCGGGATTCGAAGAATACGAACTCAAGCCTTTCTATTACACCCGTCTAACTGATCTCGATGCGATTCACTATCGGCAAGAGGTGATGCAGGACCTGGACGACAAGCCAGTTATGCAGGCAGTGGAGTCCTTCTCGCACAGAATGCGGCGGATGCGTACATTCCTGACGCAATCGAAACAATTTCAGTCTTACAAGCATGCAATGACGCGCCGATTTCTTGCAGCGGTCGGCACGTATTGTGAAGCAGTGCAGGGTTTGA
>JBOGNC010000004.1:0-51340 GCA_050747045.1 Candidatus Acidiferrales bacterium
ATCAATATCCGCCGGATCGCCATCGTCAGGCGCCCGGCCGGACGCGCATCAGAATCTCTCCGTATTCCACCAACGCGCCGTTTTCAGCCAATGTTTCGGCGATCCGCCCCTTCGCGCCGGCGCGCACGGAATTCATCAGCTTCATCACTTCGATGATGCCGATCACTGTGCCTTCGTCCACCTTCGCGCCCACTTCAACGAAGGGCGGCTCTCCAGGTTTTGGCGCGCGATAAAAAATTCCGAGCAGTGGAGATGCAACATCCTTCAGCCCCGCCTCCGAAGGCGCTTTCGCTTGCCTCGATGCCGGCCCCACCTGGCTCATCTGCGATTCATCCGCTGGCTTCGGAATTGGCACAGCGTCCGCGGAAGCTATGGTTTCTCGCGCAACCGCCGCCGAACCGCGCCGCAGGTTCAGCTTCACGCCATTCATTTCGAGCGAGAGCGTGTCGAAACTCGAAGAATCGAGCAGCCGCATTATCTCGGCGACGTCTTTGGCGCTCAGCGTCATCGCCTGCCCCCAAAAATTTTCATCACGTGTTGAAGCGGATCCTCCGCGGGCTTGGCCACCGGCGCACGCTGCTTGGCGGACCATACCGTTTCCGGCCTGCTCTGCAACAGCAGCGTTCTTCCCAACTGATCGATGGCCCATTCAATATCCTGCGGCCTGCCGTAGTGGCGCTCCACCACGCGCGCGATGTCCCTCAGTTCAAGAATCTCGTTATCACTCAGTGATGGCGCGCGGCGAAGATCTACTGGAGTCTCGAACTCTGCCACGCCTCCGCTCGGCGAAGGAAGATGCTGCACATGCTTATCTGCAATCTCGCGCACCGAAATCTCTCCAGTGATTTTGGCGATCACGAACCGGTCGGGCGTCACTTCCCCGCTCACCACGGCCGAGCCGAGCCCCCAGGCGCTTTCGATCGTCACCACCGAACGGTCTCCCGTTTGCGGACTGCGCGTGAACATTACTCCGGCCTTTCGCGCGTTCACCATGCCTTGTACCACCACGGCCATTGCCACGCCGCTTTCCGGAATCCCCTGCTTTCGTCGGTAGGCGATCGACGGAAAGGAATAGAGGCTGGCCCAGCAAGAGCGGATGCAGTCCAAGACGGCTTGCGCGCCGACAACCCACAAGTATGTGTCCTGCAAGCCCGCAAAACTGGCATCCACCGCATCTTCCGTGGTCGCCGACGAGCGCACCGCCAGTGGAGGATTATTGTCTTTCCCGCAAAGGTCGGTGAGCGCGTCGAGAATTTGCGAATTCACATCGTCCGGCAGCGACGCGCTTTCCACTCGTTCGCGCACTTGTTGAGAAAAAACGTTAATTTTTCCCAGCTCTTGGCTGCCGAGAGCGTCCACCTTCGCTCGAATCTGATCGTCTTTCTCGATGGTCGTCAGGAATCGCTCGAACGCGGCCGTGCGCACCACAAATCCCGGCGGGACCGGGATACCCGCCCGCGTCAACTCGCCTAGCGAACCGCCCTTTCCCCCGACGGTCAGACGGTCAGCCAAGCCGACGTCGGCGAACCACCCTATGGTTTCTGAAGACGGCACAGAATCTCACCTACTCAAGAAGAGTGACCACGCCGCGGCCTCCATCAACGCGAATGCGCTGGCCGTCTTTGATTTTCTGCGTAGCCGTACCGGTGCCCACCACCGCGGGCAACCCGTATTCGCGAGCCACAATTGCCGCGTGGCTCATGGAACCGCCGATGTCCGACACTGCGGCAGCAATATTCTGGAAAACAGGCGCCCAACTTGGATTCGTCACCTGGCAGACCAGAATGTCCCCGTGGCGCAAGCGGCCGATCTCGTCCACGGACTTCACAACGCGAGCAGTTCCCTCCACCACGCCATTCGAAGCGGCGAATCCGCGAATTTCATTCGAATCGGGCTGTTCGCCGGCTGTCAACCATGTGTCCAGATTTTCACGCGTGATGCCCCAGAGCATTACGATCGCCGGATCATCGATGATATCGGGAACCGGGCCAAGCGCCGGTGGGGTGTCGTGCTTCGACCATTCCGCGATCGCCGCTTTGCGTTCCCGCACGATGCCGGGCCAAACCTCGGGGCCGCGCGGAGGCGAGCCGTTGGACCAAGAAGTCATCAAGTCCACAATTGCGGCCTCAACTTCGTAATGGCTCAACTGAAACACGTCCTCTGTGTTCGGAAAAAAACCGTGCTGCGCCAGCAGCGAGCCAAATTCACGCACTTTGTTGAAGAAAAGATTGGTGTACCAATGCTCGCAGTAAAATTTGTGGCCTTCGACGTAAGGAAACACTCGATGCGCCAGCGTGATCATCTGGTCGTACGCGGCGCGTTCTTCGTCCGTTTCCAGTAGCTCGCGATAATCGGCGATCAGCTGCTTGCGCTCCGTCATCAGCCTGTCGGTTTGCCGTTCCAGCCGCTCGCCTTTTTTCGCATTGGCGATGTAGCCCGGCAGAGCTGCGAACGGCATGGATAGATCGTCGTTCCACGAGCGATGGTAATGGTAGAAGCCGTCGCCGACGTTGATGTTGAACCAGGGATCGCGCGACACCGCAAGTTCCTTCAGCCACGCTTCGCCCCGTTCGCCCAATTGTTTCAGGGATTTTATGACTGCATCGGGCGATACACCTGTGCGGAATTGGTCTTCAACCCCCAGATCGATCGCGCACTTCGCTAAGCGCCTCAGCTCGTCATCCGGACGGAATATTTCCGCTTCGATGCCGGCAACCATGCGCGCCACCGTCTGATCGCTGATTTCCGGAAACGCCTTCTTGCAAAAGTCGAAGAACGTCAGATAAGCGCCATAGCCCAGCAGCAGAAATTCGAAATGGTGATGCCACATCCGGAAGTAGCCTTCGAGCGTCTTCTGGTACGTCTCCAGCAAATAGTGATTCGACGCGATGCCGCGCCCCGCGTGCACGTGCTCGATAGGCTCGAAGTCAGGCAACTCAATTTTCGGCAGAGCTTCCGCTTCGCGAATCAACGCCAACATCTTTTCTTTCCATTGCGCGAAGAGCCGCTCCCAGTTGGCGTAGTAATAGAAAGCCCGCCGTTGAAACTCCGCTGTGCGCCGCTCGATTTCCTTCGGATCGGTCACTGCGTTTCCGCCGATATACACTCGGCCATTGATGATGCGATAGTCGATACCCAGCGTCGTCGGCAAGGAATGTACCCGCGTGTTCGCCGAACCCAGCGCAACGTAGGCGGCCTCCGCCGTCACCATGTCGAAGACGCACATCGGCTCCGGAAAATGCATCGAGTTGTAAAACCAGAATCTCTCGTCGTCTTCTTTGGTGAACTGGATATAGTAAGGATAAGCGGCCTGCGCGCGTTCCGTGCCCGATACCACTTTTAGCGAGCTAGGACGCGGAAAGCCCTTCGCGGTTGCGGTTGATTTCATATTCGTTGTTCCCAAGATTCACCTGCGTTTCCACCAGCACGCCTCTGAGATCCCCGACATTGTATGCGCCTTCGCCTACGGAGGTATGCCCGCAGCCTTCTTTGAGTATATCTATTTTTCACGCCATCGAATGCGCGAACTGCCGGTATGGGACGCTCGGGCTAGCCATGAGGTCCCCTCGACGTCATCACAACCATCGAAAATACCCGGACCCCATCGTTTGTCAAGCCGGTCTCGGACGCGTCGCGCAATCTGTTGTCTTGACAACTACATTTTACTTTGATGTACTTGCCCTCGTTGGCGGCCGTATGGCAGCCATGTGGCCGTTGCTGCGGAGGAGGTGCACTCATGGATCGACGAAAAATGCTGGGCCTGCTCGGCGTCAGCTCCGCTCTGGCGGCGGGCTCGCGTTCCTATGGCCAGCCGGTTCCAACTCCTGCTCCAAAGCCTGGCTCCATCACCGCCTCGGCGGCAAAGCTGACGGTTCTCAGCCCCATGGGAACTCCGCCACCAATCCATTTGCTGGCCATGGCGCCGCGGCCAAAGTCTCTGAATGGCAAGACCGTCTACTTCGTGGACGACGGCTTCCCTGGCACGGATGTCCTCATGAAGGAGATGGTCGATTGGTTCAATCAGAACGTGTCCGGCGTGACTGCCATTTACAAGCGCAAATCCGGCGGATTCCCTGACGTTGACCCTGCACTATGGGCTGAAATCAAGTCCAAGGGCGACGCAGTGGTTATGGGCGTCGGTCATTGAAGCTACTGCTCGCCAGCGGTCGTTGGCCATAACATCTTCTTTGAGTCCGAGTTCCGCAAGCCCACCGTCTCGATCATAACTCAGTATTTCAAGCAGCTAGTTGATGAGAATGCCGCCAAGAAAGGCATGCCGCACCTTCGTTTCGCATTCGTTGAGTCGCCCGTTTGGGGGAAAACGGCGGCCCAATTGCGGCACGACGTAATCGATGGAACCGACCCCATAAGCGGCAAGCCGGTCATGCAGGAAATCGTCTCGAAGCTGACCACGCCATTAACTCCTGAAGATACCGTCAGGCGGACGATCCCGCAGTCTGCCGGCCCAGAAACCTTCGGCCCCAACACTGCGGAAGACTTGCAGCGCATGTTCATGGAAAAGAGGATGACGGATTACCTACCGATCGTCCTCCCTACCGAAGACCGAGTGGATGCAATGCTCAAGGGTACCAGCCGCAAGCCGGACGAAATAGTTGGCAAGATGTGTCCGACGCCCGGCGTGTACCCGGCCTGGTCCTACACCGTCAGACAAGTCGCCGTGAACGCAGTGATGGCGGGCGCTGATCCGAGGTATTTTCGGGTGATTCTCGCCATCGCGTCGATCGGTAAGGAGGCGCTGTCGAGTTCGGACAACTCTTTTGCCGAGGCGGTTGTGATTAACGGCCCCATCCGGGATGAAATCGGCCTCAATTATGGCATCGGCGCGCTCGGCCCCTTCAGCCATGCCAACGCCACGATTGGCCGTGCCTACAGTCTGCTTTCGTTAAACGGTGGCAATTGCGGCAAAGTTAATCAGACTTACATGGGCGTGATCGGAAATCCCATGAACTACGCCAACATCATCATCGCCGAGAACGAAAAAGAGTCGCCATGGGAACCATTCAGTGTCCGCCAGGGATACAAACCAAAAGAAAATGTCGTCAGCATATTCGAAGGCTGGGGCGTCGTCTCGGCAAAGAACTCCAAATTCGCCGTGTGGTCCAAGGAGATGAATTTCTCACAGCAACTTAAGAATATCTCCAACGATCAGGATCAGCTTTTCGGAATTCTGGCTGTTCTCAGTCCCGCAGTGGCCAACTACATTAAGAGCGAAGGCTACGATAGCATTGAAAAACTTACGGACTTTCTCTATCAGAGCCAGGACGAATCCACGCCTCATTTCCGAAGCAAGGCGCAGATCAACATCTTGGTTACGGGATCGTCAAATAACCTGTACTGGGACTACGGCGGAATGTATCACGTGAAAAGCGCCTCGGTTGACGAGTGGAGCTCACTTGACAACAACACTTTAAGGTACTGAGGTCATACCCATGGCCACACAAGTAAAGTCCGTAGTGTTGAATCCCGAAGGCTCTCGAACGGTAACTGCCGACGGCGAGTCGGCGCAGCGCAAGAGTGGCTCATCCTCGGCGATGGCGCCGCGTCTCGACACGCTTAACGGCAAAACCATTTATCTCGTCGACATCGGCTTCGGCGGCAGCGGCAAATTTCTGGACGAAATGCAGGCGTGGCTCGCGGAGCGCATGCCCGCCGTAAAAACCGTCCGTCGCCGCAAGCCCGGCAACGTATTTCGCGACGACACCAAAGATCTGTGGCGGGAAATCAAAGAACAAGGTGACGCCGCAATTCTCGGCGTAGCCGGTTGACCAGGTTGCGCGGTGGCAGTTGCCACTTGCTCCCGCACACTCGAACAGGAATTCGGAATCCCCACGGCGCCCGTTTCCACTCTCGAATTCGCGGATGTACTTGCTGATGATCGCCGTTTTCACGGAGTTCCCTTACGCTTCACGTACACTCCGCATCCCGTCGCAGGAATGACGTCCCCGGTCCTTCGCAAATATATCGATGGGACTGACCCTGCTACGCACCGCCGTGTAATGAACGAAATCGTCGATGCGCTCACGCAGCCGGTCAGCAACGAAGAAAGCCGCGCCACTGATTTTGTGCCGGCCACGCGCTCCGGCATCCGCCAGGCGCTGCTCGAACCGGACACCGAAGGAAATCTGCAGCGCCTGTTCTATGAACGCGGCTGGACCGACGGCCTGCCCATTATTCTTCCCACCGAAGACCGCGTCGCCGAGATGCTCGCTGGCACCACCCACGCGCCGGATGAAGTCGTCGGCGAAATTTATTTACACGACACGCGCGAGCGCCTGAAGTTCACGGTCGAAATGGTGGCGATCATCGCCGTCATGGCCGGAGCGCGCGCCGAACACTTTCCTGTTGTCCTGGCCGTGGCCTCTACCGGGCAGCCTTCGATTCCTGGCTCGACCACGCCTTTTGCCACCATGCTTCTCGTCAACGGCCCAATCCGCAACCAGATCGAAATGAACTCCGGCATCGGCGCGTTCAGTCCTCGCACTCTCGCGAACTCCGTCGTCGGTCGCGCCTGGACGCTTCTGACAATCAATTGGGGCTACATGCGGCTCAGAAAGCAGTTTTGGACTTCCCAGGGCAACCCGATCGGCTACAACAATATGTGCGTGGCCGAAAGCGAAGAGCGAAGTCCGTGGGAATCGTTCCACGTACAAAAAGGATTCAAGCCGGAAGAAAGCGCCGTTAGCCTCTTCCGAGGCTGGAATTTCATCAACAACGTGGTGGGATCATCGCATCGCTCGATCGGCGAAGACATGTTCACGCAACTACGGCCGCTGCCCGGATTATTTTCAGCGGCAACGCTGATTCTCGATCCTCTCGTCGCCCGCCACCTTAAAAACGATCAAGGCTTCCAATCCAAGCTGGATTTCTGCCGCTGGCTCTCGCAGAACTTCAAAATGCCCGCCGGAGAATTTTGGGACAACGATCTGGTCGACATGATGATGGGCCCGCTCGCAAATCAGGGCGTCGAACCGTACGCCACCTGGAAGAAGCTTCCCAAGGACGCGCTGATCGCTCCCTACAACAATCCCGACAATATGAATATTCTCGTGGTGGGCGGAGAAACAAGTCCGATGTGGAAAGTCTCCGACTTTTCCTATACCGTCAGCGCGTCGGTCGATAAATGGCGTGCCAAGCCACTCACCGGCGAATGTGCGGACGGTAGCTGTGGCCTTCCCGACGCGCCCGGCAACGGAGCTCACTGAAATTCGCAAGGCATTACTTCGCACTCGAGGAGGCGGGTCATGGATCGACGCAAAATGTTGGCTTTGCTCGGAGCAACTCCAGCTCTCGCGGTCGTGAGCCCGGCGTTCGCTCGCACGGCTCCACGAAGTCCGGAAAACAAGCCGGGAGCCGCAAGTTGTGGGCCGAGCGACAGCATGGTTTCCGTGCTCAACCCCGGAATTGAAACCAAGCTGGCGAATCGCGTCCCGCTGGCGCCCCGGCTCAGCACGCTGCAAGGCAAGACGATCTATCTCGTCGATTTCGACTGGGGAGGAATGCAGCAGAACGGCAGCATTCAGCACGAAATGCAGAAATGGTTCGCGCAGCACATGCCGGGCGTGAAGACGGTCTACAAGATCAAGGGCGGCAATTTCGTCACAGACGATCCGGGGCTCTGGAAGGAGATCGCCGATAACCGCGGCGACGGCGTAATTATCGGCGTCGCTGGTTGACACGGCTGCGTCGCGGCCGTGAGCCGCGAGGCTGGAGAAATCGAGCGCAAGTATGGCATCCCCACTGTCGCTGTCGCCGGTGAAAACGTCGTGTCCTTTGGCCTTGGCCCCTATTTCAAGCATGACAGCGGCATGCCCCTTCGCTTCGTCGGATTCCCGTTCCCCTTTGCAGGCCAGCCAACATCCGTGATCGCGCAGGATGTCTTCCAGCGGAAGGACTCGGTCAACGGCAAACCTCTCATGCAGGCAATCCTTGACGCCCTCACTATGCCGCTCACCTCACAAGAAAAGCTATCCGGCCCTGCGCCAGGTTCAGCGGCGCCTGAGCCGCGCATGCTTCCGCCCGATACGCCGGATAATTTGCAGCGCCTGTTCATCGCCAGGGATTGGACGGACTACAATCCCGTCACTCTTCCGACGGAAGAAAAAGTCGCGGCCATGCTGAAAGGCACCAGCCGCCAGCCGGATGAAGTCATAAAATCTGGCGCTGGAACGTTCGGTGCACGCCGCCCATTTACCGTGGAAAAGGTCGCCATCGTGGCGGTTATGGCGGGTGCCAAACCCAAGTATTTGCCGGTCATTCTGGCGCTCTCCAGCCGTGTGCCGTACATGGACTCGACCACTTCGATCGCCCAGATGGTCGTGGTCAACGGTCCAATACGCAACAAGATCGGTATGAACTCCGGAATCGGCGCATTGGGTCCTGATAACGAAGCAAATTCCGTCATCGGGCGATCGATGACCCTGATTCACAAAATCATTCAGGGCTACCACGAGGGCGTGACCGGCTTCTCTTCTCTCAGCAACCCTCTGCGCTACGACAATCTTTGCTTCGCAGAAAACGAGGAAGCTCTGCCGGATCGGTGGCAGCCTCTACACGTCCAGATGGGCCATAAACCTACGGACAGCGTCGTGACCATCTTCAACGGCTGGAATTTCATCAACAGCACCGGCTGGGCCGCGCAGCATTACGCGCCCCAATTGCTCATGCGTGACTACATGAGCTCGCTTTCCGGAATGGGCGCCACGATCATCATGGACCCCACAGTCGCAGAGCTGCTCAAAGGCGCGCAGGGATTCAACACAAAGGAAGCGCTAGGAGAATGGCTCTCGCAGAACGTCCAGAAAACCGCCGAATCGTATTGGGGCAATTCAATCGTAGCAAGCATGCTCGCGCCCCTCGCACGCCAGGGGCTGAAACCCTATGCCGATTGGTTGAATGTTCCGGGCACGTCGCTTATCAAGCCGTTCACCAATCCGAAGCAGATCCATTCGGTTGTTGTCGGAGGCAAAACCGCTAGCGTTTGGTTCGCTACCGACTTCGGGCCCTCGGGGGGCATCTCTATCGACGAGTGGACCTGACGGTTGCCCGTGCGCGTTTACCCCAAGCGGGGTCGAAGCCATTCTTCGCGATCGTCGCCGCGGGTGCGCACTTTGACTATGCAACCGGCTGCCTTTAACACGGTCGTCATTCTGGAGCCAACCCTTGGGTGCGCCGCTCTACTCTTCTATACTCGAACGTTAGCAGCGCGGAAAAGCACGCCAAAAAAGCGTGGGAGAAAAGCGAGATGAATGCGGACGGCGCGCAACCCGTTATCCGTCGCAAGGAAATGGAGCCTTCAGGCATCCGCAAGCCTAGCCCCGTGCCAGGCCCCATAAGAGCCGAGCACCGCCGCGACCGCGCTCCGCATATCGACACCCTCATCGAACTCGTCTCCGTCCGCGTCGTCCGCCTCACCGATTTGCTCATGCGCATCGGCAAAATCACCTTCGAGGGGCGCTTCGGCATCAAACTCACCGAACTGCGCATCCTGATTATCCTTGGCGCCTATCACTCCATCTCGGTGAATGAAATCAGCCGCAGAACGCATATCGACAAGGCTTGGATCAGCCGTTCCCTAACCGGCCTGCTGCGCCGCAAGCTAATTAAAAAGACCGCGCACCCCGCCGATAGCCGCGCCTCATCGCTTTCCCTCACCAAAAAAGGCGAAGCGCTGTTGCGCCAGATCGCTCCCGTCGCCGAGGAATACCAGCGCCAGTTGCTCGCAGGCCAGCAACGAGCTGACGTTGAACGCACTCTCGATCTCCTCGCCGCCCACGCCGAAGAAATCTTCCAGCGCGAGGCCCCGAAGCAAAAGCTCCCCGCCCGCCGCCGAGCACGCCAACCATTCTGAAGCGATCCGTTGAGGTGGGCTGAAGAATTCCTCCCCGAAGGACGTCGGAGTCCGGACTAATCGGGTGCGATCGTTTCAAACTGCCGCCAAACTTCCCTGCCGGTCCAAAACACTACGCTGTCATCTCGAATCGTGGGACGTCGGCGCGGTCTTCCACGCTAGGCCGGGAATCCTCCCGCGCTCCCCACCCACAGCACCAAATTACCGGGCGGTTTTCGCGAACGGCGGTGAGGGACCTGCTTTTTCCTTTGAGAACCCTCTTTTGTGCGACCTGACAAACCGGGGACTATTGCCTGCGTTAGGTCGCTGGCGTAAGATGCGCGGAAAGTGCGTGATTCCCCGCTGATCGCCGGCCAGACCATTTCACATTACCGCGTGTTGGGAAAACTCGGCGCCGGCGGAATGGGTGTGGTCTACGAAGCTGAAGATTTGAGTCTCGGTCGGCACGTCGCCCTGAAGTTCCTTCCTGAAGACCTGTCGAAAGACCCGCAAGCGCTGGAACGCCTTCGGCGCGAGGCGCGTGCTGCTTCCGCACTGAACCATCCGAACATCTGCACGATCTACGAAATCGCCGAAGATCGTGGGCACCTCTTCATCTCCATGGAGCTGCTGGAGGGGCAGACGCTCAAGGAGATGATCGAAGGCAGGCCGCTTCCTGCCGAACAGGCGTTGGAATTGGCCGTGGATATTACCGACGCTCTGCAGGCGGCGCACGAAAAAGGCATCGTGCACCGCGACATCAAGCCTGCAAATATTTTTGTGACCAAGCGAGGACGGGCAAAGATTCTCGATTTCGGCCTGGCGAAGCTCGCCGCGAGCAGCGGAGGCATCGGCCTTTCGGCAATGCCCACGGCGACATCGGAAGAGTTGTTGCTCACCAGCCCTGGCAGCGCAGTGGGCACCATCGCCTATATGTCGCCGGAGCAGGCGCGAGGCGAACAGTTGGATGCACGCACGGATTTGTTCTCGTTCGGTGCGGTGCTCTACAAAATGGCGACGGGCCGGATGGCTTTCTCCGGCGGCACCGCCGCCGTCGTTCACGATGCGATTTTAAATCGACCGCCGATTCCTCCGTCAAGGCTGAACCCTGCCGTACTTCCGGAACTGGAAAGAATCATCAACAAGGCCTTGGAAAAAGACCGCAAACTGCGCTACCAGACTGCCGCCGATGTCCGGACTGACTTGGAGCGGCTGCAGCGCGATTCCGATCCTCTGCGATCGTTGCCGGCGAGGGAGCTGAGGGCCACATCGCCCTCTCGAAAGCGCTGGAGCATAGTCGCCGCTGCAATAGCGGTCGTGGCGCTTGGCGCCAGTGCCTACTTCTATTTCCACTATTTCCACGCCAGGCCGGGGCTATCCGAAGAAGACACGCTCGTGTTGGCTGATTTCACCAATACAACCGGCGATCCTGTCTTCGACGATACCTTGAAGCAGGCGATTTCCGTGCAATTGGCGCAGTCTCCTTTCCTCAACATTCTCTCGTACGCGAGAACCCGGGCTACTCTCAGGCTGATGGCCAAGCCGTTGGACACCCGATTGACGCCGGAAGTGGCGAGCGATCTCTGCCAGCGCGCTGGCAGTAAGGCTTACATTTCAGGTTCAATCTCGAACCTGGGCAGTCAGTATGTGATCGGTCTCGATGCCACCAATTGCGAAACGGGCGATTCACTGGCACAGGAACAGGTCACCTCGGCAAACAAGGAGCATATCCTGAAAGCCCTGGACCAGGCGGCCACCAAGCTTCGGGAAAAGCTCGGAGAGTCGCTCAGCACGGTCGAGAAGTTCGACGTTCCTCTCGATCAAGCCACTACGCCTTCTCTCGAAGCCTTGAAGGCGCTCTCTGTGGGAGTTAAAACTCTGCAGGAGAAAGGCAGCGCCGAGGCAATTCCTTTTTTTAATCACGCAATTGAACTCGACCCGAATTTTGCGGCCGCTTACGAGGCTCTGGGAATTTCGTACTCGAACCTTAGAGAGCCCGGTCTGGCCACCTCGAACCTGCAAAAGGCTTATGACTTGCGCGACCGGGTAAGCGAGAGAGAGAAGTTCCGCATCTCGGCTTCCTATTATCTGCTCGCCACCGGTGAACTCGAAAAGGCCATCCAGGTTTACGAACTGTGGGCGCAGACCTATCCGCGCAATAGCGAGCCATTCGGCAATTTGGGCGTCGACTACACCTATTTAGGTCAATACCGAAAGGCGATCGGCGCGAGTCTCGAGGATCTCCGCTTGAACCCCGGCAGCGCAGCGGCCTACACCAACCTTGTGAGTCTGTATCCGGCCGTGAATCGGCTTGACCAAGCGAGCCTCATGTACAAGCAAGCCGTGGCGCACAAGGTTAACAACCCATTTCTGCATGGAAATCGCTACGGAGTGGCCTTCCTTGCGAACGACACCGCCGAGATGCAACGGCAAGTCGACGCAGCGATTGGCAAGCCCGGCGAAGACGTGCTTCTTTCGTTCGAGTCCGATACCGCGGCATTCTACGGGCTTCTCGCGAGCGCGCGTAAACTCTCCCAACGCGCCATCGATTCAGCGAACGGCAGCGACTCGAAGGAAACCGCCGCGGCTTGGCATATGGACGCCGCCCTGCGCGAAGCGGAGTTCGACAACGCCTCGCGCTCCCGCCAGGAAATCGCGTCAGCGCTCGCCGAAGCTCCCACGCGCGACGTAAGAGTTCTCGCTGCTCTCGCGTTCGCGCGCATCGGGGATGTCGGCCGGGCAGAACACATGGCGGGTGATTTAGCGGAGCGATTTCCACTCGACACGGCAATTAATCGCTATTGGCTGCCCGTTATTTACGCGTCGATCGAAATCAAACGCATGAATCCGGCCAAGGCCCTCGAAGATCTTCAGACCACGGCAGAATACGAACTCGGTATGCCGCTGCCGCAGTTCGAGGTCGGAGGGTCGTTATATCCTGTATACATTCGCGGCCAGGCTTACTTGTTGTTGCACCAAGGCAAGGAGGCGGCAGCTGAGTACCAGAAGTTCCCGGACCACCGCGGGATCGTCGTGAATTGCCCCCTCGGCGCATTGGCTCACGTTCAACTCGGTCGCGCCTACGGCATGCAGGGCGATACCCTTCGATCGCGGGCCGCCTATCAAGATTTCTTTCGGCTGTGGAAGAACGCCGATTCCAGTATTCCTGTCTTGATCGCCGCGAAGTCCGAATACGCGAAGCTGAAGTAAGGCCGCGGTCCTGGCGACGGGCTCGGCGTGGATCTCCTACTGCCGTCCCGCGAGATAGTGCGTAAAGCCACGCGCTTTCCGTGCTACTGCCAGCTGCGCCGTACAACGCGCGCATGATCGCGTTTCGCCGTGCATAGCCGCCCTCCCGGGCGCTGCTTCGTTTCCCGCGCAGATTTAAGCTATTTCGAAATTAAGCCACCTTTCGTGAAATGCTATAGCTGGAGTTTTTGCGCTCTGATGTGGGAGGGGAATATGTCAGACACTCGGGCCCTTGATAGGGCCGTGAAGTGGTTGTACGAAAAAGACGGCGACTCTCCGGACGAACCGCCGCAGCCTACGAAGCGTGCTCGCCACCGCCGTGGCGTGCCTCGTCGCTTTCCTTGAACAAGAAAGGCGAGGCGCTCCTGCAAAAAGTAGCTCTTGTCGCCGAGGAATATCAGCGCCAGTTGCTCGAAGGCCAGGAAGGAGCCGGCGTCGAACGCCTCTCGATCTCCTCGCCGCCCGCGCCGAAGAAATCTTCCGGCGCGAATCCCCGAACAAAAACCCGGCCCACCGCCGAACGCGCCAGCCATTCTGAATCGATCCGTGTGGCTCCGCTGTCTGGTGCGGTCTCAACTCCCGGATGACCCGTCACCCGCCCGGAATCAACGCAAAGTGCCAACAACTGCGATTAGGTGCGATGCGGATAATCAGGGGTTATTCGTATCGCAGGGCGACCATGGGATCAATGTGGGTGGCGTGGCGGGCAGGAATGTAGCAGGCCAGTAGCGCGGCGAGCAGCAATACGAGTCCCACAGCTGCATACGTTAAGAGATCGGACGGTGGAACCTCGAACAGCATGTGCGCCATTACGCGGGTGGTCGCGAGGGCTCCGGCGAAACCGATCGCGAGGCCCGCGACGAGGATTCGCATTCCGCGGCGGAAGACCAGCGCGAGAATATCGCGCCGATGCGCCCCGAGGGCCATGCGGATGCCGATTTCATTCGTGCGCCGGGCAACCTGGAAAGACAGTAGTCCGTAAACTCCCACACACGTGAGCAGCAGGGCCAGGGCGGCAAACACTCCACAAAAGGCACCGATCAGGCGATCTTCGTGAAGAGAATCGTTCAACGCATGGCGCATGGTCTCGATGGACTCAATCTTAACCGAACGATCCAGCGAGCGGATCAGATCGGTGGCCGCACCCGTCAGCGTTGCTGGATTACCGCTCGCACGCAGGATCACGCTGGTATGAAGTGTGGTTTTGCTATACGGTGTGTAAAAGACGTCTGAAGTTTTCTCGCGCACGCCAAAGTAAACGGAGTCCGCGACCACGCCAATAATCCGCAGGGGCGGCCGACCGCTTCCTCCAATTTTGATCTCCTGCCCGACCGCATCCTTTCCCGCGAAGTAGTGCTGCGCCATCGCCCGGCTGATGATCACTACTCCAGTCATCTGAACGGCCGCGTCCTGCGGCGTGAAATCGCGGCCCGCTAGCAGGGGAATCCGCATGGTCTGAAAGTAACCCGGAGAAACTTCGTTGAAATATGCATGCGTCTCCGCGGCAGAACCCGGCATATAACCGGGAACGGTCATGTTAATTCCTAGGACGTTGCCTTGTAGCGGGAGCATAACGGAGTACGCGGCGGCTTTCACACCCGGAAGATACTTCGCACGATCTGACAATCGGTCGTAAAGAGCCTTGCTCGCACCTTTGCCGGTGAGGGTAACAGCCAAGACGTGATCGGCGTCGAAGCCGAGATTGTAGGTTTCGAGATTGAACAGGCTGTGGATGAGCAGACCTGCGGCGATTAGAACGATCACGGAAATCGAAATTTGCGCACCGAGCAGCACACTGCCGAGGCGCGAGCGGGACGCAGCGTGCACGGCATTCACGCCAGCAACTTTCAAATCGGAGGTGAGATCGCCGCGCGTGGCGGCAATCGCCGGAATCAGACCACAGAGCAGAACTGTGATCGCGAGGATGGCCGCAGCGAATACGAACACACGCGCGTCAAGAACAGCGTCCAATTGTACGGGAAGCTCTTTCGTGGAGAGCGCAGCGGCAAGCGATTTTGCAGTCCAATTCGCCGCGAGCAGACCGGCTATGGCGCCCGCTGAACCGAGCAGCGCGGCTTCGGCGAGCATTTGGCGGATCAGACGCCAACGGCCGGCGCCGATCGCCATGCGAACAGTCAATTCGCGCCTACGACTGATGCCGCGAGCTAGAAGGAGGTTCGCAACGTTGACGCAAGCAATCAACAGGACCAACCCGACCAGAGCCATGGCGATTTGCGCGGCGAGACCGAACTTATCGCGCACACGCGAAAGCCCGCGCGGAATCGGCGCGATCTCCAGCCCGGTCATATCCTGCTCCTTTTCGAGCGCGGGCAATTTGGATTCACGAACGATTTCCTGATAAATGGGCGCAAGGCTGGCACGCCCCTGCGCGAGCGAAATTCCCGGCCTGAGGCGCGCCACAATCGTGACGAAAGCGGGCGAATCACCGCTATTCGGCGCCGGAAGGTAAAAATCCGGATCGATTCCAATTTCGACGCCAGAGAAACCAGGCGGCGCGACGCCGATGATCCGGTAGACCTGGTGTTGGAGTGGATCGAAGGACCAGCCCGAGTTTGCGAGCGAAATCATTTGTCCGACTATGGCTGGGTCCGCTGCAAACTCGCGCTGCCAGTATGCGTAACTGAGAACCGCCACGGGACTGGCCGTCGCGCTATCGCCATCCTCCCGCGCGATCAAGCGGCCGACGTAAGGGCGGACGCCGAGCATGGAAAAATAATTCGAGGAGACGGTCTCGCCCGATGCGGAGAAAGCCTCGTCTCCGCGTGTGAGATCGTAACCTTCTGCCTCTGTGAAAAACAACAAAGCAGAAAATACTCGGTTCTCGTCTTCGTAGTGGCGAAAGGCGTTGAGCTCAGACGTGATCGCCGTACCGTAATCCACGTTGCGAGCCTCGCGCCAAAGCCCGGCGTTGCCGAGAAATACGAGCGAATCCGGATTCTGGACTGGCAATTTGCGAAGCAACAGAGGATCGACGATCGAGAAGATGGCGGTGTTCGCGCCGATGCCGAGGGCGAGAGTGAGAACAGCGACGGCGGTGAAGCCGGGAGATTTGCGCAGCATGCGCAAGCCGTAACGCAAATCCTGATAAAGGGTCTCCATGCTGCCTCTCTCTTTCAGCAAAGGCAAAGGTGATCGATCATACCCGAAGAAAATCTGTCATTCCAAGCTATCCGACAGTTCCGGACGGCTGATCGGCAATCCGGAAGTTATCCACTTCGCCGGTTATCGGAGATATCGCAGCCGCTGGATTTCTTGGTCTCTCACGCGCCCTTCTGGCGACGGCTCTGCAGCCGTTGCCCCACAGCCTCCAGCCTGCGGCCACGTTCGGCGTGGGTCTCCTCCTGCCGTCTCGCGAGACAGTGCGTAAAGCCACGCGCTTTCCGTGCTACTGCCAGCTGCGCCGTACAACGCGCGCATGATCGCGTTTCGCCGTGCATAGCCGCCCTCCGGGGCGCTGCTTCGTTTCCCGCGCAGATCTAAACTATTTCCAAATGAAGCGCCTTTCGTGAAATGCTATAGCTGGAGTTTTTCTGCGCTTGTGTGGGAGGGGATTATGTCAGACACACGGGCCCTTGATAGGGCCGTGAAGTGGTTGTACGAAAAAGACGGCGACTCTCCGGACGAACCGCCGCACCCCAAGAAACGCGCTCGCCCCAGGCGTGGCGTGCCTCCTTCGGCCTTCCGGCACGATCGCAAATGCTCCGTCTGCCGTCACGCCGAGCGCGACGAAATCGAACGCGAATTCCTCCACTGGCGCAGCGCCGAAAGCATCGCCAAGGAATACGGAATCGCCCACCACTCCTCCATCTACCGCCATGCCCGCGCCACCGGCCTTTTCGCCCAGCGCGCCACAACCATCAAGCTCGCGCTCTCGCCGCTCATTGAGCAAGCCGCGGTCGTCCCGGTCACAGCTGACTCTGTCATTCGCGCCGTCGTCGCCTTCGCTCACGTCAACGACCAAGGCGAATGGGTTGAACCGCCCAAGCGCGTCGTCCACCACTCATCGAAACGCGCCGCTCCTCGCTCGGAAGAGTCGGAAGGTTTAAACGTAGCGCCCGCCAGCCCTGACGAAGCAGGGGGCTCTTCAGCCGGGGCCCCCAGTGCGCTCACGCGCACTGGGGTGGAAGCCCAGCAGCCTTTCGATGCTTCTCCGCTGGCCGTTTCCGCGCACGATACAGGCGAATGCGCGGCGAAAGTTAATCGCGAACCGGTGTCGAGTAGAACCTGACGCAAGAGACTGAAATTCCTATCACATACGAATTTCTAATCGCGAACCAGGTGATCTCTTGCCTCGCGGCCAGCATCGGACAACGCTGTCTTGACAACAACCGAAAGATGCAAGTATACAAGTGCGGCGATCCATCGCTCGGATTTCGGGAGATCAATCATGGATCGAGAGGAAGTGCTAACCCATGCGTAAGATTCCATCGAAGCGGCTCCGAAGCCGCGCTTTTGCCGCCGCGGTTGTGATAACCGCTTGCATCGCCTTCGCGGCGCGGTCTGGGTGCGCCCAATGGTCAACGGTCAATGGCCACGACAACCAGCGCTATTCCCCGCTCTCGCAAATCAATTCCCAGAACGTCACCAAGCTCGGCGCCGCTTGGGTCACGCCCGGGATTGAACCGATGCCTTCGGTTCGCGCCACTCCCGTCGTCGCGGACGGCCTGATGTTCATCACCGCGCCGCCTTACGTGTATGCCGTCGATTTCAGCTCAGGAAAGATCGCCTGGCGCTACAAGGCCGATGGCCCCACGGGGCATGGAGGAGTCGGCGTCGGTGGGGGGCTCGTTTTCGTCGGCATTTGGAATCCGGGCAAAACCAGCCTGATTGCCCTCAATGAAAAAACGGGCGATCTCGTCTGGCAAGTTCCCCTCGCGCCCAAGTCGGGCGAACCCACCGGCGGCGCTTCGGGCGCGCCGCTCTACGCCGATGGCATCGTCTCAATTGGAACGAACGCGGACTATGGGTATCGCGGCCAGATCGTCGCCTTCTATGCCAAAACCGGGAAGGAAGCCTGGCGCTTTTACGTCGTGCCGTCTCCTGGCCAGCCAGGCTCCAACACTTGGCCGAAAAATAACGATGCGTGGCTGCACGGCGGAGGCGCCGTCTGGCTCGATGGAATTTACGATCCCGATCTCGGCCTCGATTTTTACGCCACCGGAAACGCCGTCCCGCAATACGGCGGAGAATACCGCCCTGGCAATAATTTGTACACGGACTGTATGGTCGCGCTCGACAATAAAACCGGCAAGCTCCGCTGGTATTACCAGATCGTTCACCACGATATCTGGGAAGCGGACATCGCCGAAGCCCCGGTTCTCTTCGAAGCCAACGTCAACGGCCAGTCGGTGAAAGCGGTCGCCGCCATGCGCACCGACGGCTACCTCTTCATGTTCGACCGCACCACCGGCAAGCCACTCGAACGCATTGAGGAGCGGCCCGTTCCGCAGGACCCCTCTCAAAAGACAGCTAAAACGGAACCATATCCTGTCGGAGCAGAGCCCGTCCTGCCGGACTGCGGCTACTGGAAAACTCAGCCGCTGCCCAAGGGCTTTCAGCTCGGCTGCTTTTTCACTCCCGCGGACGTCAACAGGCCCGGCCTGCTGGTCCCGGTTTATGGCATGCGCTCCACGCCGATGGCTTACGACCCCCGGACGCGCTATTTCTACGCTACCGGTAATGCTGGGCTCCAGTGGTTCCGACGCACAAAAGATCCGGACTTCTTCAGCCTGGGTTTCAGCAGTCACGTGCCGGGTCTGAATAAGCTGGGTTACGGCGTGTTAGCTGCAATCAACAGCGACACCGATAGACTTGCCTGGGTAAAGAAGTATCCCGACAGCAAGCCGAGCGGAGCCCTCGCCACCGCAGGCGGACTCGTCTTCCAGTCGTCCAGCGACGGCAACTTGCAGGCCTACGACGCCAAGACGGGCGATCTCCTCTGGCAATTTCAGACAGGATCTCCGGTAGGAGGTCCCCCCATCGCCTTTGAAAACAACGGCAAAGAAACCATCGTCAGTGTCGTAGGTGGCGCGGTTTGGGGCTTCACGCTTGGCGGCACGCTCCCGCAGAAGCCTGCCTTGCCAACTCCCACACCAGGAGATTTCTCGGGTACGGTGACCAACACGGACACGATCCTGACCGCCTCGGCGGTACGAGACATGGGTCTCTCAGGTCAGCACGTGATCGAGGATGAATACGAGTTCGATCCTTACCGCGCGCGCGTGACCGTCGGCACCCGTGTCATGTGGAGAAACAATGGCGTGCTCGATCACACGATTGTCGCCGCTGACGGCTCGTGGTCCACAGCCACGCTGCATCCGCTCGATATCGGTATGCACGTTTTCGATAAGCCCGGGACGTACGTTTACCACTGCAAAGAATATCCCTGGGAGTACGGCGAAATCGTCGTGGTGCCTGCCCCTGCTTCGGAACAGCAGGGCCAGCCGTCCGGACATTAGTCGCCCGGTACCATTCGCGGCTAACTCGGCGAGTGATATTGACGCGAAAGGGCGATCTCTTTGCGCGTGATGAATTCGAGGAGCGCTGGAACGCCCTTGCGCGTCTGCTCGATGCCGCGCCGGATCGCTGGCACAATTTCCGCGATCGACGTGACGCGCTCGCCGTATCCGCCAAACGCGCGCGCCATCGCCGCATAATCCCCGGAAATATCCGTCGAGCGATACTTCTCCGTCGAAATGGGCATGATCGGAATTTCCATCGCCATGCTGAAATTGTTGAGCAGGATCGACAGAATCGGAATTCGCTCGCGCACGGCCGTCTCAAAATCCATGCCGGTGAAGCCAATCGCCGCATCGCCCCACACGTTAATGCAAAGCTTATCGGGGCAAGCCAGCTTCGCGCCCATCGCCAGGCCAAGACCATAGCCAAGCTGCGTTGTTTTTCCCCATCCGATATATGTGAGCGGTTCTGTGCTCACCCAGAACGGCGCCAGTTGATCGCGAGGGCTGCCCGCATCGTGCGTGATGATCGTGTTGGCCACGTCCACCGTCCGCTGCAAATCGCGCAGCACTCGATAGGGCGAAAACGGCGCTTCGTCCGAATCGATGCGCGGCGCCCATTCGGCGACCCACTTCTCGCGCACGCTCGTGATTTCTGCCACGACCGCCGAGGGTTGCTGCCGTGGCGACCGGAGGAGCTTTGCCACTTCGTCGCACAACGCCTCCAGCACCAGCTGCGCGTCGCCGATCAGCGCGATATCCGCGCGCACGTCTTTATTGATGTGATTGGGGTCGAGCGTCGCGTGAATGAATTTCTTTCTCGCGGGCATGGCCACGGCGAACGTGCTTTGCGTGAAGCTGCAACCGACGCCGAAAATCCAGTCAGCTTGCTGCAGAAAGTACGGAACGGTCGCCGGAAACGAATTACCACCCGCGCCCAAAGCCAGCGGATGATTTTCAGGAAATGCGCTCTTGCCTTCCAAGCTGGTAGCCACCGGCGCGCCCAGCATTTCGGCGAGCCGCTTCAGCGCCTCCCACGCCCGCGCCCAATGAACGCCTTGTCCTGCATAAATCACCGGATTCTTTGCTTCCACCAGAGCCGCTGCCGCCCTCCGAACGTCCGCCGGATCAGGGGCGTAGCGCGCCGAAACCACCGGCGCGTAGACGAACTCCCCGGGGAATTCTTCCGTGAAAATATCCATCGGCATTTCGATCAGCGCTGGGCCACCGCGTCCATTGCGCAGCCGCGAAAAAGCGCGACGAAAGATATTCGGTATCTCGGCAGCCGACCAGATCGCCTCCGCCGATTTCGTTACAGTGCGCATGCTCGACACGGAATTGAAATTGGGATCGATCTGCGCCATGCGGCGCGTGTAACCCATTGGCAGCACCAAAATCGGCACGGATTCGCTATAAGCTTGCGCCACACCACCGAACGAATTTTCAGTTCCGGGACCATGCTGCATCGCGAACACACCGAGTTTGCGGCCGCTCGTTAATCGTGAGAGCGCGTCGGCCATGTGTAGCCCGACGCGTTCCTGACGCACGATGATCGGACGGATTCCGGCCGCTGCGGCAGATTCGAGCAGATGGTTCACCGGGTACCCGAAAATAACCTCTACGCCTTCACGCTTCAGAATTTCCGCGATCGCATCTCCAACTTTCATCGTGCATCTCCTGGGAATCCTTGGCCCATGCCAGTTGGCGCTCCAACCGCTTTCAAAAGCAACCGCTCGCGTTGCATTGCGAAGCAACCGGCAACAAAACAGTGAGAATACCGGGTAGAATGAGCGCGCGAAAGGGGTTTCCTTGCCAATTTCAGAAATGGCAGCTTTCTCTGGAATGCGACTCCAGGCCGTTTATCAATGACGCGTGCGGAGCGCCGAGTAGTATCGCCGCGCGTGGTGAACGTTGCCGATCTGCGCCGCGTGGCGCAGCGTCGGCTGCCGCGCGCCGTCTTCGAATACGTGGATGGCGGCGCGGAAGGCGAAGTAACGCTGCGCGACAATGTGCGCGCGTTTGAGGAAGTGACCTTTCGCCCTCGCAATGCGCTGTTTCTCGATCGCTGCGATACGCGCACTTCGGTGCTCGGCGGCGACCTTTCCATGCCGCTGCTGCTCGCGCCCGTCGGCTTTACCCGCATGCTGTGGCCTCGCGGAGAAGTTGTTGCCGCGCGGTCAGCTGGAAAAGCCGGCGTTGGATACGTGCTCACTACGATCTCGGGGTCGCCGCTCGAAGACGTGGCGCAAGCGACGGCCGGCCCGAAATGGTATCAGCTGTACCTCGTCGGTGGCCGCGAAGTGGCCGAAGCGACTCTGGAACGCGCGCAGCGCGCCGGATTCACTGTGCTCGCGATCACCATCGACACTGGCACATTCGGCATGCGCGAGCGCGACGCGCGCAACAGCGCCGGCGCTCTCATCGGCGGCGATCTGCTGTCAAAAATACTACATTCACCACAACTATTGTGGAAACCCGGATGGTTGCTGCGGTTTTTGACGGACGGAGGCATGTTGAAGCTACCGAATGTGATTGTGCCAGGACAGGGGCCCATGCCGCTGGCCGAAACACAGGCAGCGCTCGGCCGCTCGGTAGTTACCTGGGCCGATCTGAGCTGGCTGCGCGAAGCTTGGAAGGGCCCGATCGTCGTGAAAGGCGTCTTGACCGGAGACGACGCGCGACGATCGATCGATGAAGGCGCAGCGGGTGTGGTGGTGTCAAATCATGGCGGCCGGCAACTCGATTGTGTGGCCGCGTCTCTGCGCGCCCTTCCAGAAATAGTGGAAGCGGTTGGCGGCCGCGCCGAAGTGCTGATGGATGGCGGAGTGCGGCGAGGCAGCGACATCGCCAAAGCGATTTGCCTCGGCGCGCGAGCGGTGCTGATCGGTCGCGCGTATGCCTACGGGCTTGGCGCCGCCGGCGAGGCCGGAGTCACGCGCGCGCTACAAATTTTGCGCGCCGATCTGGAACGCGTGCTGAAATTGCTGGGATGCGAATCGGTAGCGGAGTTGAATCGGACTTACGTCGATGTGCCCGCAAGCTGGCAGCGAGCCAGTAGTTAATTTGCTTTCGTCACGCCTGCACGCCCGAACGCATCACGCAAAAACCTATGGCTAGGAGTTGACGGAAACTAGCGCGCAAACGTGCCGAGCACTCCGCCGAGTGTGCCGAGCGCTACCGTGACTTTAGTCCAGAACGCAGCCTGCCCGCTGAGCCGCGCAGCCTCATCAAATGACTGCATCATCGCGCCAACCCAACCTGCTATCGCTGCGTCCGGTTCGCCCGGCTCACACGTCCAGCCAGGATTACTGCCCACGGCGCTTGCACGCTTCAATAAATTCGCCGCATAGATTCCTGCAACAAACGCTAGGCCGATAAATGTGAGCGCCACTGCTTTCATAACCGTCCTCCTTTACTCACCAGATTCGGCGCAGTCCTTTACCGACTCAGTGATTCCTGTAATAGTATCAGCGGACCCCAATTCAATCTAATAGGTGATGGAGATGAGAGTCCCAACGGTTGTTCTTGCCCTGCTTGTTATTGCCGCACTTGCCGCGCGAAGCTGCAAGGCGCGTCCATCGCCCAAGCCACGCGAACCGAGAACGGCTGGCATGTTTCTGTGTCCGACACCGGCTGACGCAAGCGGGCTGTGGCTCGGATGGACCTTGGCTGCCAGCGACGGAATCAGCATCGATTATTCCAGTGAGGCAAACTCGGCCAAGCGAGAAAGCTGCTTCCGCGTTAACTCCGACCACCTGAAACCTACCGGAGTAAAGGCGGGAGAGCTTTTCATTTCCGATGGCAGCTCCAGCGGATTCGCGACATCCGAATACTACGTGCTGTACATGCAGAGCCACAAAGTAGAAACCAAGTGAGCGCGGCGAACGCCTCGCGCTCACGCGGCCCGTCCGTTTTGTGGATGCTCACAGGCCGCTGGGTATCAAATATCGCATAACCGACGGCCGGTTGACTGGCAGGGTTAAAGCCCGGCCCTGCCACCGAAACTCATTTTTCGGGTGCTATTAATCCGGGCTGCCTAACGCTTGCGGTTCGACCATTTTCCCGGGATTCATACGATTGTCAGGATCGAGAGACTGCTTGATGGCGCGCATCGCATCCAGCGCCGCGCCATGTTCAGCTGGCAGATACTTTTTGCGGCCGAAGCCGATGCCATGCTCGCCGGTGCAGGTGCCGCCCATTTCGATCGCGCGGCGGATGATTTTTTCCTCCAGGCGCAGAGCTTCAGTGTGCTCGGCAGGAACTTTCGGATCGAGAATGAACGCCATGTGGAAGTTGCCGTCGCCAACGTGCCCGACGACCGTTGCCGGAAATGGCGCATCGATCACATCCTTCTTCGATTCCACGATGCAATCCGCCAGCCGCGAAATCGGCACGCAGATGTCCGTGGTGAACATTTTTCCGCCCGGGCGAATCGCCAACGTGGCGAAATAAGCTTCGTGCCGCATTTTCCACAACGTCTCGCGCTCTTCAGGCGAAGTGAACCACTGGAAACCGGTCGCGCCGTGATCTTCCGCTAACTTCTTCACCGTTTCCGCCTGCTCGTTCACGCCGCGAAAGCTATCGCCGTGAAATTCAAAGAACAAAATGGGCGCCACCGGGTAATTCGTCTTCGAGAAGCGGTTGCATGCGTCAATCTGTCCCTCGTCCATCAGCTCGATGCGCGCCACGTTGACCCCAAGCTGAATCGTGTTGATGGCGGCTTCCACCGCGTCGCGAATAGTGGGAAACGTCGCGCATGCCGCCGCAACCGCTTCCGGCAAAGGATGCAGCCGCAGCGTAACCTCCGTGATTACGCCAAGCGTTCCTTCCGCTCCAACGAACAGATGCGTCAAATCGTATCCCGCCGCCGATTTTCGCGCGCGTGATCCGGTGTGGATCACGCGGCCGTCGGCGAGCACTACGGTGAGCGCCATCACGTTCTCGCGCATCGTGCCGTACCGCACCGCAGTGGTGCCCGAAGCCCGCGTAGAGGTCATGCCGCCGATCGTGGCATCCGCGCCAGGATCGATAAAAAACGTAAAACCGGTATTGGCGAGGGCCTTCTGCAGCTCCTTGCGCGGCACTCCAGCCTGCACGGTGGCCTGCAGATCTTCCGGGCTGATGCGCAGAACCTTGTTCATCTCGCGCATATCAATGGTGATGCCGCCGTGAATCGCGTTGATCTGCCCTTCCATCGACGTGCCCGCGCCGAAAGGAATCACCGGCACCTGATGGCGCGCACTGATCTTCAGGATTTCGCTGACTTCTTCCGTCGAATGCGGGAAACACACGAGGTCCGGGGCCGCGGCTGCGTGATACGACTCGCCGTGGCTGTGATGCTCGCGAACGATTTCCGCCGTGGTGGCGCGGCGGTCGAGCAGCGCCTGCAAATCGCGGATGGCCGCGTCCATTCGTTCGCGAATCGGCGGCGTAATTTGAGTGGTAGCCATCTTTTCACCCGGTCGCTTAAGGCTCCCGGCGGCGATATCGGCGAATCTAGCGCTGCACGGTCACGTCGTAATACGCCACCAGTCCGTTGCTCGCGAGCTTTGGGTCCACGCGCACGATCTGAAACGGGCTGCCCTTCAATTCGCTCACGGAATTGCTCAAAACATCGTGCGCGCGTTGCTGAATTTCCGGCGTCACATTCACCATGTGCCGATCCGGCGCGAGTGCGGTGGCATCGAGCCGGTACGTCGTCGTCCTGCTGCCAGCGTCTCGCGAAACCATTTGCACGCTCGCGTCGGGCCGCCGCTGATCGTGAAACCAGTGGCGCGGCGTGAGCAGCACGAACACCACGATCAGCGCCACCATCACGTCGTACTGCCACGTCATGCGCTCGTACGACCAAAAGAAAACCCGGCCGACCGCTCGCCACAATGCGCGCATCTCAGTGCACCACGCCGTTCACCACGGCGCCGTCCCGCATGTGCAGCACTCGATTGCCATAAGTAGCGGCGTCCGGATTGTGCGTGATCATCACGATCGTCTGTCCCAGCTCTTGATTCAGATGTCGCAGCAGCGCTAGCACGGCCTCGGAATTTCGAGTGTCCAGATTTCCCGTCGGTTCATCCGCGAGCACAATCTTCGGTTCGCTGACAATCGCCCGCGCCAGCGCCACTCGCTGCTGCTCTCCACCGGAAAGTTCCGAAGGCTTATGCTTCAGGCGTTCCTTCAGGCCAAGCAGTTTCACCACTACGTCGAAGCGATGCGGATCAAAACCATTAGCGTGCAGGTGTTGCGCCAGTGCGATGTTGTGATAAGTGTCCAGCGTTGGCAATAAATTAAATTTCTGAAAAACGAAGCCGACTTTATGCCGCCGCAGTTGCGTCCGCGCCGCGTCGCTCATTTCGCTCAAGTCGTTGCCGTCAAGCAGCACCCGCCCGCTGGTGGCGCGCGCCAGCGCTCCGATCACGTGTAGTAGCGTGGATTTTCCGCAGCCCGACGGCCCCATGATCGAGACGAACTCGCCAGCCATGATTTCCACGCTGACGCCGCGCAGCGCCGGGACGTCCAGTTTCCCCGTGCGATACACCTTCCAGAGGTTCTCCGTCTTGAGTATCGGCTCCACAAACTACTCCCGCGCAGCAATCGCGTTTTGAGGGATGCCATGATTGTATCCGCGTTTGTTCCGGCTGCCTAGCGTCGCGCCAGGTACCCGGTTTCGAGAAACGCCTTCGCCAAGGGAAATTGCCAGAGGCGCCCAGCCGCCGTTAACCTCAGCGCGCTATTCGTACGCTAAAGCTTCCACCGGATCGCGCCGACTCGCCAGCCACGCTGGATAGGACGCTCCCAGCAGTCCTCCTAGCAGCGCAATTGCCGCAGCGATCAAGACCCACCGAAAGGTGATTAGGATGGTCAGCGATGGATAGATCCCCAGAAAGATCAGGCGCATCAGATAACTCAATCCCACGCCTGCTAGCGCTCCGCCAAAACACAACAGTGCCGTCTCGCTCAGGAAAATCTGCACGATATAAGCCTTCGATGCTCCTAGCGATTTCAAAACTCCGATTTCGCGCGTGCGCTCGATGATGGTGGTATACATCGAAAGAAAAATCACCAGAAACCCTATGCACACGGCGATGCCAATCATCACGTCGATGAACGCGCCCAATCCCGGCATATTCGTCGACGTCATCAGCGACATGTAATCCTTAATCGATCGAATCTCATAGCGCGGCAGCAGCTCGCCGATTTCATTCATCACCGCGGGAATATGATCGGACCGGTCACACTTCACAAAAAATATGGATGCTTTGCCAGTGGCGCCTGACATTTCCTGCAGCGTGGACATCAGCACGAAGAGCCGCGCGCCCTTTCCATGCTCGATGATCCCGGAGACGTGAAAATCGTGCCCAAGCAAATGCAGCGTTTGCCCAACTTGTACGTGTTTGGCGCGCGCATACACGTCGTCAACTAGAATATCGTTTGGCGCTTTCAGCCCGTGGCCCTCGTAATAAACGAACCCTCCGGAAACCTGCCGGAAGGTGTTCGGCTCGATCCCGTACACCAGGTCTAGCCCGTTTACCGAGTTGAACTGAATCAGAACCGGCGCCACTGCTTGCACGTAGTTCAGATCGTGCAGCTTATCGTCGATGCTGATCGGCATCGGCGCGCCACTAAAAGCCATAAAAATCGAGGCCGACGGCGGCTGCACCATGATGTCCGCGCCGATTCCCTCGGTCCGCTTCGCGTAATCGTGCAGCAACCCGCTGGTCAATCCGACGACGATGATCACCAGCGCCACTTCCACGGCCACGGCGATCACCGTGATCGCGGTGCGCACCGGGCGGTGCAGAGAATTGCGCAGGATCATGTGCCCGATCACTTCGTCATCCCCGCGGGCGGTCCGGCTCTCGCCCGTGCATGCGATTCCGGCTCGCCGACGCGCACCAATTCCGTACCCGACGGCTGCTTCAGCACAAATCGATCCGGGGCGATCGCTTCGTTGAGTGTGAGGCGCACGATATGAATCTCTAGTTGGTAGTCGCTCGCTGGCCGATTTACTGAGATCTGCCGCGGATACCTCTCCGCATCGAAATCAGCCCAGCCGGAGTATCCGACGTCCGACGCCAACTGTCCCCCAGCATCGTAAGTCTGGATGCGCGTCACATTCAGATTCGCTCGATCGAACCATATCTTGCGCGCGATTTCCCAATTGGCTTTTGCTTGCGTCGCAGCGGCCGGGCCTACCTGGTGAATCACCGTCAGCACGTAGTACGCCGCGGAACCCTGCGTACTCTGCTCAAAGAGCACCGGATCATCAGGCGATATTTCATTCCAGAAAAGCGCCCCGGTCAGGTGCTGCGGCCGCAGATTCTCGATGGGCTTGGACGACGGGCGCTCCAATTGTGCCGGCCCCACGATGAACTTGTTTTTGGACGGGATGAAGACCTGAAACGTGTTCCCGTTGCTCACCATGTCGAAGATATCCGTCCCGACCACCGGAACTTGCCCGATCACTCGGACATCCGCGGGCTTCTGGGCCAGGATGAATCCGCTCACTTCGTGATATTGCTCGATCACCCCGGAGTACGCCGATCCTGCGGTGAGCACCATCGTCACAGCCGCGTTGATCGACGTCACGGATTGCGCCTGATGATCGTACCAATCGATTAATTGCGGCTTGGTCGCGTTCTGCAGCGCGACCGGAGGGCCGGTCGGCTTGACCACTGTCTTCCGGCTCACTGCGCAACCGCCTGCAATCGCTGTAGCGACCGCGAGCGACACCATCCACGAAATTGTACGGTGCCTAAATTGGGGAAATATCACGAGTTCGAACCTGGAAATTTAACAGCCGGGTCGCGGAGTGTCAAACCAACATCGCGCCGGAGTTTTCTGCGTTAATTCGCTGCCGCTCCAAGCGCCGATGGTTTGCCGCCCGCCGAAATCCAAGCGGCAACGTCTGCGATCACCTGCTTATCCACGTGCCCCGGCTTCGTGTATTCCCCCGGAAGCGAAGGCCCGGTGCCAAAGATAAACAGATGATTTAGGTCGGGGTAAAGCTTCAGAGTCACGTTCCTGCGGTGCGCGAATGCGGATTGCCATGCGCTGAAATCGCCGTCCGGGGTCACCTGGAAATCGCGCCCGCCCTGAAGGATCAAGATTGGAATCCTCAATTTCTCCGCCGTCTGCACAGGATCGTACTCGCGCAGGTCCAGCCAATAAGCGGCCGGCATCGTGCCACCGAGAACGGCGACGTTTTCTCCAGGCTTCAGCGCCGGGCTTTCTATCTGCTTTTCGGAGTCTTCAGCTCTCGCCACCACTTGCTCGTCGGCCGCGCTAGGTTGCGCCGGTGGAGCGGGCGCCGCGCCGGCGGCCTTAGGAGCCAGCGACGGCTTGTCCGTCGTTGCGGCTTGCACTTGGGCTGCATCCTCTTTTGCGATGTATTGCACGGCCGACACCAAATCCTTTTCTAGCGGTCTTGTGTTGGCGGCCATGGCAACAATGCCTGCAATCTGCGTGTCTCCGGAAGCAATTCGGGGCGCCAAATATCCGCTGAGTCCAACCCCAACCAGGTACACACGGCTCGAATCGACCTTCGGCTGTTTCCCCAATAGCGCCGCAGCAACTCGAGCGTCGCTGATCACTTCATCTTCCACAGTGAGATCCGCGGGATCGGCGTTGCTCTTCGCACCGTACTTCGCCGTGCGCTTCGTGTAACGGTAAACGGCAATTCCGTGGCTGGCTAATCCCCACGCGAGATCCTTCAGCGGCTTGTTTGGCCCTATAGTTTCGTCCTCGTCGTGCGGACCCGAATCCTGCACCAGGACCACCGCGGGAAACGGCCCTGCGCCATTCGGTATGGTCAGCGTCCCCGGCAGATCGAACGCCCCGTTCACCAAATTCAACGGCTGCTCTGTAAAAGAACTCGGCTGTGCGTAGGATGGCGCCTTCCACGGCGGCGTCGGCTCGCGATGCCGGGCGAACTGAATCTGCGCGATCTTCCCTGCCGAGTTGAATACGACCTCCGCGTCCTCCAGCGCGTTCTGGAATTTGCAGACGAAGACTACAACCTTGAAATTCTGTGCCGTGCCGGCCCGCACGCCGACGATCGACTGGTACGAACCCTCCATTTTCAGAATACTGCTCCACGCTGCGGCGAGTTTTCCTGGTGCGTTGGCGGCGGTCATCTTCGCGTCGTACTGCGCCTCCACCTTGTCAAATTGTCCGGTGGAGAGCTCCTGCATCACCTGCTCGGCCGACGCCACGAAGGGCGGCGGGGCCTTCGTGCCCTGGTCGTTGTAGGTTTGCTCATTGGGCTTCTGAACGTCGGAGAGCTGCGCGGCACACGGCAGAACTGCCACCGTCATCAGCAGCGCTAAAGCGCAAAACTTCATCGAGGATCCTTTCGATCGGCGCAGTCCCCCCGGCAGTGCAAAGATCGCACCTCCCGCGTTCCGGCGGAGCACCGCGCAAGAAAATCACTCATTGCCTGTTTTCAGTTGCTTACATGCGATTCTACTCGAAACAGACTTTTCGCCAGAAGCCAATTCCTCGCACGTCGGGGAAAAACGAATGTGCGTGGACTGCCTACTCCTACGATGTTAGATCGCAGCGCTGGAAATGCAAGCCGCGTTTGACTTTGAAGGCCGCCTACGGCGCCCCCGGCAACACCGGCAGCGCCACGGTGTCCACGGTCCCAGGGTCGTCGCGCAGCTTGATGTACAGCAGCGTGCCATCCGGCCGTGGAACTGCCAGGCTCGGCCCTGCGTATCCGAACGGAACCGACACTGCATGGGCAAATGTAGGATCGGATGAGATCGATGCGACCAAATACAAATTATTGCCGGTCAGTGTGCACGGATCCGTAGCCAACGCAGGACAATGGACCTCTTTCAGCATCGGGACTCGGACCAGAGTCGCCAGCGGCTGCCAATCGCCCTTGCTTCCTTCGTGATCCACCGGCCGGAACCGCAGCGGCCCAAATGCCGACGGGCCAAACGCCTTCAGCGGGTTGAGCGTCGCCAGCAGGCTCTGCGAATCCTGCAAAATCAAATCGCCGCGGTCCACGCTCAGCAGCACGTCCGAAGAATCGTCGCCCGTGGCCACTTCGATTTTTTCCGTTCGCGGAAACTCCGCCGGCACGACCGACCTCAACGCGAAAACCACGCTCCCATCCTGTGGTAACTCCTGTGCATCGCCCAAATGCATGAACGATCCGGCGGTGCCGCTCTGCACACTTACGCTCATCAATGAAACCTTCGGCCGTGACGCCTCGATTGTGGTCGCAAGATTGAGTACTCGTCCGTCCTTCAGCGTCACATGCGCCGTCAGTTTTGCACCCGGCTGGAACGCTTGCGTGATCTCTTTTTTCTGCGCGGCAAGCGCCAGTCCGCCATTACCGTTTGGCTCCGCTGGCTTCGCCGGCGCGAACTCGACTCCGCCGAGTTCCAGGGTCGCCACTTCGTCCAGCCTCGCTCCGACCAGCACGCCTCGTGAGTCTCCGGCGTGAATTCCAAATCGTTCCAGCTTGGCCTCATCCGCATAAGCATGCAGGTCGATCTCGTCCGGAATCGCCAGCCCGTACTGCGCCACCAACACCTTGAACGCCCCTGGAGTTTCGCCTTTCAACGGCAAAGCCATCTTCAGTTCGTCGGCTTTGCCGAGCTTCCAATCGAGTTTCACCGGCTTGCTCGATGCATACTGCATCTCCACGCGGGCCACGCAAACGGCTGCACTCGAATGCAAATCCAGCGTACCGTCTTGGCCCGCAACCAATGCAACCTTTTCCGCTGCGGGCACAGCCCATTTCGCCGGCTGCGCGCTCCGGAAATGAAATGTAGGCCCGCTGAACTTCTGGAATCCCCAGGAACCCTCTAACGTGCCATCCAGCGATCCGCTCATTTCGCCCGGCTTCAGTGAGCTGGTATCAATCACGAATCCGCCGCGCTCCGCATCCGGCGTCGCCGGAAGATTCACGTCCTTCCCGGTCTTGTCCTTAACGTGCAGAAAAAAATCGTGGCCCTGCTGCGTCGCAAACACCGATGGCGCCCCCGCCACCGGAAGTACCACAGAGCCCTTGTTCAAGCAAAAGAGCTGGCTTGCATCGACCGCGTGAATTTCTGGAGGATGAGCCGCGTCCACCGGCGGAAGCCCCAACACAAGCACGGACTTCGGATTGTGAAACGAAGGAGGAGCGTTAAGTCGCGTGCTGACTCGCTCGTTATTCGGAATCGAAAGCGCCGGAATGTATTCGTAATTCGGTGAGCGCAGCGTGCCCATGATGTGGACTAGATCCACAACCGAACCGATATACGGGCTGTAGTATCCGCTGCGCGCGAGCGGCGTCGAACTTACCGCGCCAATTAGATCGGCTGATGGCCCCGTGGTAAGTGAAGCCATCATGGACTGGCTGCTGCTGTCCTGCAGCAGAAGCTGATCGTTGCCCTGTACCAGGCAGGATTCCTGCTGGTCGGCCGGCTGCTTGAAACAATCTTGATCGAGCTTAACACTCAGGGTGCGCGCCGATAGAGCTGAGCGCTCCTTCAGCTCCCGCGGATCGGACTGCGAGGTGGTCTTCACTGTGTTCAAGTACGCGTCTAGCCGCAGTCGTTCTAGGCTCACGCGGTTCAGGTCGCGCGCGGCTCGCACGAACACACCCGGTTTGCTGCGCACCGCCGATCGCACCGCCGCAAATCCTCCGCCTGTTTCCGGCGCGAGCAGAACAAGAGCCTGCTGCGCGCCATGAGGCACGGTGATCACGATTCCTTCCTGGCGGAAATGTTTGTCCCAAGTCTCTGCGTCCGTAAACCATTTTTCAGGTGGCGGGTTTGTGGGGCCCTGCAGAAACCCGACGATCAGGAGGTAACGAACCGATTCGTCTGCGGGAAGGTCGGTCTGCATCCATATGCGGTCTCCCGACTGTAAGTTCGGTACTTCGGAAATCGGCAGCGTCACGCCCGCGCGCGTTACCCGCACTTCGATGCGAGGACCAATTAAATCGAAAGCTGCTGTGTCGGCTGTTGCGGCCGACGAAGCTGCCAGCAACAAGGCAGTCACCGTAAACGCGCCAATAATCCCGCGACGCAGTGCCGCCCAAACAGTACTACCACACCTCATAACACTCCCCCCTCTTCCAAAACGCAGCCACCGAGTTACAACAGACTGACAGAAATACAGGAACACCCGCGATCTTAGATGCGGAAGGCCCGTTTGGCGCTGCCGGGCTGGTAGGAGCGCTGCGCAAAGATCATACCCATCTCCGCACCGCATGTGAACCCATTTCACGTTCGTGGGCATACCAGTCTCAGACTGTCGCAAATATTTCATACGTCGGTCATTGACATCCGTACGCACCGTGGTTTACCGTCAAAATTCCGGGTGACACGCGGATAATTCGCAATTCCGCTTCGCAGTTCCCGGAATTTCCGGCATCAATTTTACTTCGATTGAGACGCGACTTTATGCCCGTATCCTCGCGACTCCGTTGGCCGGCACTTTCTCCAGAAGCAACCCTTCCGAAGTCCGATTGTTACGTGTGCCCGCACGCCGACTATTCTCCTGGCATCCTCGAAGGCGCCATCTTCCGCCTCGATCGCGTATTGCGGAAGTGGCAGCATATCTACGAGTTCTGCATGGCTGACGATTGCCTGCTGCGCGTCGCTATAATGGCGGCCAGAAAAAAAGTCGCTTTGCCGGATGGAAAGATCATCTATCCCGGCGATGAAATGGTCGAGATCCATTGGTGGAACGAGCACGTTGCCCGCCTCGTCGCCGACCAGCCCGCCCTGGCGCGCGCGAAATTGCTCCCATCGCTCGTCGAGCATTCCTTCGAGCATCTCGCCAAGTACGTGGCCATTGCGCCGGAGGCGAAAGACGCTCGTTTCATTCACGGTAATGCCGTGCTTCCCATGCGCGGCAGCAAGAACGAATTTGCCGTGCTGCTGCAACGATATGGATTCTGGGTCGTCCGTCCGCCTGTTGGATTCTTCGACAAGCTGCACGATTTTTTCGAGGAGTATTTGGTCCGTGCGCTTCTTTGGGCTTTTCATCGCCGTAAAACACGAAAGCACAGAAGGCGTGTCCTCCGACGCGTTGATTTGTGGGCCAGTCGCTCGGACTTCCTGGCGCGCTACCATCCCTCGCATGAGCGCCCGCTCTCATCGCGCGACGAGGTACTCGCTAGAAGCAACGGGAAATAGTCCGCCGCTTGCCGCGAGAAACTACTCTCACCGCCCTTTTCTCAATTTCAGAAATTCGCGCCAGCGATTGAATTGTCCTGCGTGATGTATTACGAAGACGCCGGTACGACGGGGTCTTCCTGGGTGGCCTGCTCTCCGTGCCGATCTGCCGCGTGAATTTTCCCGTCCGCATCGAGCAAAAATGAACGCAGACCGGTCTTGCCATATTCTTGGGGAACTGCTGAGATTTCGAATGCGGTGGCGCTGCTTCCCTGCTCCGCGGCGACCACTCGATAGCGGAATCCGTATCCTTGTTCGCCTCCGGAGGCGAGCTCTTGGTCGATCAGTGACGCCTGATCGGGCGAAATTTGGTTGGCGGGAGCGGGCCCGAGCTGCGCGAGCGATTCTGGCAGCTTGCCGTACGCGCTGCGATATTTTTCCACGGCCTCGGCGAGGGTGTGCAGGTTCGCGATGGCGGAAGCTTCGCTTTCGGTAAGCGCGTCTTCAGCCCACTGTTTTGAAAGCTGCGGAATATCAAGGAGCACGAGCCCCAGCGACAGCAGGCGCCAGCCGCCACTTTGGCGCACCATGCCGAAGGTGGTGTTCTGCCCGTCCACGACGGTCACCGGAATGAAAGAAAGATTCTCGTGCGTGCGCGCCTTGCTAAATCGAAACTCCGCCGTGCCGCCTGCTGTGGTGCAGCGTAACACGGGCTGATTCGCGTCACTGGTAGATAGCAGCGGATGCCCCGGTCCATCGCCCAGCGCGAAGCGGTTCAAGAACGCGGTGCGTTCGCCGGCCGGAAGCGCCAGGAACGCGGAGGAACTGTCCGCCGTCAGGTCCTTCGCGAATTCTGTAGCGTCGCCGCGGCAGGCAGCCGAAAGCGCGTCCACCAGCGCTGCACTGGGCGCGACTGGCTGAGCTTCCTGAGCAAACGCAGCCGCGCCGTCAAGCGGCAGAAGCAGCGCCGCCACGGCAATCGCGCAAACCAATCGCGGAAGTTTCATGCTTATTCGGATTTCGCGCGCGAAAGAATCGTTGCCAAGTCGCGGGTGAATTTGGAACGCGGCATCACATCGCGGCACCCTGCGGCGCGCGCGCTTTCGCCAAGTTCGGTTTGCACGTGGGATAAATACGCTATCAGCGGAATGTCGCGCCCGCTCGACTGCGCGCGCCGCACCGCGTCGAGCGGATTGCCCTGTGCGTTCAAGTCCACAACGATAAGCCGCGGCGCGTGACTGGAAATTTCAGAAGCGAGCGCATCCGCCGTCGAGCACGCGCGCAAATCCACCCCCACCTGCTTCGCGGTTTCCAGCAGCTTGGACTGAAAAAATAGGTCGTCCACGAGCGCCACAACATCGGCCATTTTTCAATTCTCCATTTGCGCTAATTGCGCCGGACGGCGTTGAAGCGCTTGTTTTCGAGCGCTTCCTGGGGCACCCACATGCCGTGAAATGTCATACGGACGCGCACGGGAAGTTTTACAATTGCGACGGGTCCGGCGTTTATGTTCTGCGCATCGAGAATCGCCAGATCGCTGCGGTTCTCGGCCGCGCGATTCACCAGTACGAGCAAGTAGCCATCCCCATCCGGCGAATCCGGACGGCGCGGCGCAAAGCATGGCTCCTGCACGCCGGAATCCGGCCCCGGATTCCAAATGTGAACGTTGCCGGTCTTCAGATCGAAGTGACCGACGGCGCCGAGGCCGCTACCTCCCGCCATGGTGCTGCTGGGATCGCGGCAGATCACGTAGCCGTGGCGATATTTTCCAGCGCCCTGATAGCGATCGTCGGTGCGCGGCATTTCGCAAAGGACGTCCTGCAATTGCGTGGTCTTGTATTCCTCGGTGTTAGCAGCGAGATCGAAGGTCAACCGCGTCAAGTGCGGAGCGCCCTGAGACATATCGGTCTGAGTGCCGTCATGATTCGGGAAAAACGCGAAGGAATTTCCGCGCGACAGGCAAACGTCCAGGCTGACCTTCGAGCCTTCCGTCGAGCCGCTCATCATGTGCCCCGCAAAACTCGTTTGGCCCCGGAACCAGCGAATCTGATCGGAGGTGCCATAGCGTGGCACTACCGCAACCACAGTTTCCTTGTCGCGATGCCAGGTATAAAACGGCCCGCCTTGTTTGAGCTTATCCACGTCGGTCAGCAGCGGGAAAAATGGGAAAATCACTTGATCGTTGGAAATGGCGAAATCGTGCACCATGCCAGGCCACGGCGCGTTGAACCATACCTCGTGCTTCACTTTTCCATCCGGCCCGATCACGTAGTAGACAACGTCCGTGGTACCGTCGCCCTTGGCTTGATACGCGAAGGTGAGCAGTTCGTTGGTCACCTGATCGAGATGCGGATGCGCGGAAAGCCAAACGGACTTGATGCCGCCGCCGTAGTTCATGCGGCCGCGCGTTTCGAGCGTGTCCGGATCTAGCTCGTACGGCAGATCGTCTTCTTTCAGCGCGAGCAGTTTGCCTGCGTGCCACACCACGTTGGTATTCGCGGTACCGGGATTGCAGTCGCCGACCAGCGGATCGTGGGTGTAGCGATTGCGGTAGCGGCCGAAAAGTCCGCGACGATGCTGGGCCTGGAGCTTGAAGCGCGCGGTGCGGACGTAGCGATTCTTGTAATCGACATGGCCATTCTCGAAGCGGAACATATTGACCATGCCTTCGCCGTCAATGAAGATGTCGTCGCCGATCAGAGGCGGATACTGACGGTCAGGGCCGCAGCGGTAGAGCGTGCCGTTTAGATCCTTGGGCACTTCGCCGTAAGTGACTTCGCAATCGCGGAGGTCTGATTCCAGGCGCAACGGCGCGCCGAAGCCTTGATACACGGGAATATCGGGAAAGCGAACCGCGCCCACCGCGGAAAGTTCCTCAAGATATACGCTGGACATGCTGACCTCCCTCGCCGCTTCCGCCCTCGCTGCGTCCACCCGTTTCCGACCGAAGCTGCGTTCTGAGGCCAATGCTATTCGCCCGCAATCGGAGTGTCAATGAGCCCGACTGGACCCGCGGAGATTCGCGGTTCGCGAACGGTGAGTTGTATTTGGTTGCGAACAAAGCGGGAGAAGTGGCAACGAAACTGTAGTGACCCGCAAAAATTAAGTTGCAGTTTTGCGGGTACTTTAGGTCGCGTTCTACGTGGACGTGTATCGATCTGCCGAGTAGGCGCCGAGGCGAGTACGTCGCGTGGATGATTCCACGCGCTTCCACACCGCTTTGGCCGCCGAAAATTGTGTCGAAATAAGGCTGCGTTGACGATGGTGCAGAATTGTGTCGATCTGAAGGAGCGCCGGTCGTTTGTTTTCTGCAAGATGCGGGGCATTCAGAATGGCACGGTGTGTCGATCTGAAAGCGGCGATTTCTGCCCCAGATTGTGGTTGAACGAGCCGCCGCGTCCATATAGTCCTTTCCCGGCCCGGAGACACACGGGCCGTGCGTGCCGCTGATGGGTTTTTCCCGCGCGTGGCCTGCGCTCAGCGGCTTCGCGCCGGCCACGAAAAACATCCCACGGTAGCATGGATCTGACTGAAAATCAAGGGGAAAAGGTGAATGAAGTCAGTTTGCCCATGCCGACAGGACGCAACCCTATTCGCCGGTTCTTCGCCTTCGCGGATTGTCGGTGTTTCAAAGATGCACGCCCTTAGAACCTTAGTCCTATTGCGGCACCCGTACCCCGGCACTATCGTTGGTCATTATGCCAAGCGACACAACCGCGCCGCAGGAAAAGCAGGTCTTGGCCCTCGACACTGGGAGGCGCCGCAGCATGCGCGTGCTGCTCAGCGTTCCCATACACGTCAGCGGCAAGGACCGCAAGTCCAAGCCGTTCGACGAAGACGCCCGCACGCTGGTGGTCAACGCGCACGGCGCGCTGATTTCTCTGGCGGCGGCCGTGATCGCCGGGCAGCAAATCACCGTGTCCAACGAAGCCACCGAACAATCGAGCGATTGCCGCATCGTCTATCTGGGCAGTTCCGCTTCCGGCAAAATTCAGATGGGTATCGAGTTCGTCAAGCCGTCCCCGAGGTTTTGGCAAATCGACTTTCCGCCTGACGATTGGGTCGTACCGGAAAACTAGAAGCCGCCGATCGACGCCTTCCCGATCAGTTTTTCGTCGAAATAAGCTCCACGCGAATCGTTCCAAACGGCAAATCCGCGCGCATCACCACCGGCGTGCGCGCCGCGTCGTTGGCCAGCCAGATTTCGAAGTGAAGTCCGGCCACCAGCCGCCGGTATTGGAAAAGCTGGATAGAAATTCGTGAGGTCGAAAATTGTCCCGCGGCCACCGTCACCGGCTCGTTCGCATCCTCGCGCCGCGCGCTCATCTCGTACATATTTTTTCCGTCGTAAACGGGCGCGCGGAGTTCGGGGGTGTGGTCCCAGTCGATGGCCCGCAGATCGTAGAGCGCGCCCAGCGGATCGCGCGTCCCCGGCAGCACCACCACTGTCGGGCCGGGTCCCCTCGATTCCCCGCCAGTGGCCGCGAAGTGCAGTACGTCATCCTCTTTCCGCCCCAATTCGTTGAGATGCTCTTCGAATTGCCGAGTTTCTAGGGTTGCCGCGTCCGAGTAGGAATCGAATTGGTCGTCAACTTCGAAAAGCGAGCGCACCGATCCGAGCGTATGGATCGCGGCACGGAAATGCCAGGCTTCCCACCCGTAGAGGTTGCGGCGCTCGGGAATCGAAAGGGCCACGGACGCGGCATTCGAAAACGCCGACCACTCCACGCGGTAATTCAAAACCTCGCCCACGCGGTAAGGCACCGGCGGTTGCTGAACCGCGCCGCGCGCCATCGCCGCCATTGCGCCGCTAATAGCGAGCATTGCCCCGCACGCGGCCACCGCGAATTTACGCATCGGTTTTTCTTCGCTTCGCACTTGCTTCCATTGCTCTTCCCCGCCGTTGCCGTGATGCACGCGCTCCGAACGCATCCGCGACAGCGACGCCTTCGAATCGTTCCTCGACTCGAACCGGCTAGGGTACCTGAAAGACGCGGTGATACGACACAGCCATCACTACGTGAGGCGCGAATCACCTGCATCCAATTCCGTTGCGCAATCCGCGGCCATCCGTTATCGTTTCTCGTTTATATCCGGAGGAATTATCGAATGCGCTATTTGGTAACCGGCGGCGCCGGTTTCATAGGTTCCAATCTTGTGAGCGAACTCGTGCGCCGCGGCCACAGCGTGGTTGTGCTCGACGATCTTTCCACTGGGAAGGAGTCCAATCTCGATAGCGTCCGCGGCAAAATCGATCTGCGCATCGGTACGATCATCGACCTGGCTACGGTGCAGTCCGCCTGCAAGGGAGCGGACTACGCGATCCATCTGGCGGCGAGGGCGTCCGTTCCAAAGTCCGTCGCCGATCCCATCGAAACCAATACCGTCAACGTCGACGGCACGCTGAACGTGCTGGTAGGCGCGCGTGACGCCAAAGTCCGCCGATTCGTTTACGCCGCTTCCTCTTCGGTTTATGGAGAGTCCGAAACACTCCCCAAGACTGAAACGATGCCGGCGGAGCCAATTTCGCCGTACGGCGTGACCAAATACGTTGGCGAACTCTACGCGCAGGTTTTTGGACACGCCTATGGCCTGGAGAACGCGTCGGTTCGCTACTTCAATGTTTTCGGCCCGCGCCAGGAACCGCGCTCGCAATATTCCGGCGTGCTTTCGCGATTCATGTATGCGGTGATACACAACGAACCGCCGGTTATATTCGGTGATGGCGAGCAGTCCCGCGATTTCACCTACATCGACAACGTGGTGGATGAAACTCTGCGTGCCTGCGAAGCGCCCGAAGCGTCCGGCAAAGTGTTCAATGGCGGCACCGGCGCACGGGTCACGCTCAATGAAGTCGTCAAGCTGCTGCAAAAAATAACCGGCAAGAAGATCTGCGCGAAATACGAACCGTCCCGCACCGGAGACATCCTTCACTCGCAGGCCGATATTACGCTGGCGCGGAAAGTTCTGGGCTACCAGCCGTCGGTTTTATTCGAAGAAGGCCTCCGGCGCACCTGGGAGTGGTACAAATCGGAATACGGTTGCAAATGATTCTTTCCTGCTTCAACAACTCGCGACGTCCTAATAGCGCGGATTGGCGAACGCCTGTTTCAATGCGCACGGGACGCGACGCTAGTATTGGGGACGAGGTCCAGACTGTTGCCATTGAGGAGCGTGGCATCGGCAGCGACGGAGCCAGCGGGGCCGTCGTACGTGAAAACGGCCGAACCAACGTCGTTGGCCGGAATATTGAGACCCTTGCCGGGCCCGATGATTCTACAGATCCTGGCGCCCACAGGAATCGTGAAGTCGACGGAGGCAACGCTCGCGGAAACTCCAGGTACAGGCGACACGGTGAGCCGTCCGGCGATGTCTCGGTCGCTCGTGTTCGTGAAGCAATAGGATTCCTTGGGCGGTTGAATGTCTTGAGCAACGCTCACCTGAAATAATTTGAAATTGCTGAACGTGTGATGGCGATAGAAACGCCGCCCGTGCTGCTCCCAATAGAGTTGGGCGTCCAGCGGCAGCCACAGCTGGCGGGTGTGTTTGTAAAACTCGACGCGGCCATAGTCGATGGCCATATATTCGTGCGTCAGTCCAATTTTCGGTACTGGTCGCATCAATTCCGATTCGAGATGCCGCACCTGATAGGTGGCGGCGTCGATCCAAACGCGCCCTTTTAGCGGAACGGGGTAATAATTTTGGGCAACCACGTAAGCGCGGATCTCGTTGAGCTGGTCAGGGCGCTGGGCGAAGTGAATTTGCCAAGCGGGCTGGCCGTCCCACCGCCCGAGGCCTTCGCAGGTGAAATCAAAATCGGAAACTAGCCGCGGATGAAAGATGAGCGCCATCGCCGTCAGACCAGTGGTGGCGACGTGTCCGGGAAACTCGACTGGGCTCATGCTGCCATTTCGATACTCGTCCACACTGATTACGCCTGCGCTGGAGCGCTTGACCACTGCAACATAGTCGAACGTGCGGGTTTGAGGGTTCGAAAGAGAGCCGTTACCGAGTACATCGAACTGCTCCAAATGTTCGGTGGCGTCAAATTGCTGGAGGGTCTCCACGAATTGGGTCATGCGGCGGCTGACCCCACCGATCACTTGCGAGAGACGGCAAGCGGCCCCCGGCTGTACCTGGGGAACCGAGCTGTCGATATCCCGCGGAATCCAAGAGGTCGGGCTTCCGCCAAAAGTAAGAGATGCAGGATGAACTGATGGCGCCGATGCGGTCCCAGGAAGCGGCGTCGGCTGCATAACGAAAAAGAGGGTGCGGAGGCGGCCACCAGCGTCGATATCCGTCCGCTTGCGGATGGTCACGAAACCGGGCGCGCGTGCTTCGACCGTATAGGTTCCGGGCGGCACGTCGCGGAAGATGTTGTCGCCGTCGGGCGCGACTGATCCGTCCGCGAGCTGACGACCGTCAGGAGATGTGACGCGTATGCTGGCGGCACCGGCGAAACGGGAATCGCCCGGCAGCCTGAGTGACACCTCCAACACCGCGAGCGGCACACGCTTGGGCGAGGCCAGCTGCGATACGGGTGGTTGCGAAGGAGGCGCAAGGCCCGCAGGCCCAGGGCGCCCGGAAAGCGATAATCTCTCAATTTGTTCCAAGCTCTTCTTTGCATTAGCCGCAAATTCGCCTTGCGGAGCCTCCTTGAGGTACGCGCGCATTTCTTCCACGGCGCTGGAATAATCGTCCCTTTGCAGAAGTATGTCGGCGAGGAGCACGTGCACCTGCGGAATTTTCTGCTGAGGCGCGCCCTCGACGAATCGAGCGGCGCCCTCGGCGGCGTCCAGCCTATGCAGTCTGAAATCGGCCGCCGCTTCGATGAAGCTGGCGGGAATCAAACCTGGAGCGATGGCGAGGGCCTTGCCGGCTGTGTCGGCGGCATCCTGGAATTGCCCGTCCTGCAATTGCAAGTCGGCAAGACTTACGTACGGAGGAAGGTACTCAGAATCCGAAGCAATTGCTTTTGAGAAAGCTTGACGGGCCTTATGGTTCTCGTGCTTCCCGGCGTACAGTCTTCCCAGGTCGTCCCAAGCAGCGGCATACGAATCGTACTCGGCGACCGCTTTTTCGAGGTGTTGAATGGCGGACTGCGATTTGTTGTGACGAATATCGTTGAGTCCCTTTTGGAATTCCTTTCGTGCGTTTTTAGGGGCGCGTAGCGAGTTGGCGCTGACGGCAGATCCGGGTGCGCCTGAAGTGGGAGTGAGAATCAACGCTCCCGCATCGACTCCGCCGATCTGCTCGATGCGCACCAAGATAATTTTGGACAGTGGACGATAACCGGGAGCGGATACTTCAAGCTCACATTCCGCGAGGGGTGGGCCGGAACCACCGGGACCAACGGACGCGGCAGGCGAATCCAGAGGAATTATATCCCGCTGTACGCTGGTGTTCACCGCCGGGTTCATGTCGGCATTGGCGTGTTCGCCTCCTTGCAAATCAAACTGGAAATTGCCATTTAAATCGGGATGAATCGCTTGCACGAGCTGGTCTCCGCAGCTGAGTTTCACGGCCACTGAATTCGGGACGGCCAAGCCGTTTTCGGTGATGATGCTCCCGTACACAAATGAGGGACCGCGCGAATCCGAAACCGAAGGTCGAATTGAGCTCTGTGCACTCGGGGGCGCGCCGGGCGATTGCGAGGGCGGCGGCTCAGTTTTTTGAGCCCACGAGGGCCGCGCCATCAGAAATGCAAACGATGCGGCTATACAAAACCAACGGGCTAACTGGTTCATGGACCACCTCGCGGAGAGGGGTACTCTAGCCTTGGTAGCGTGAATCTTACACCCTGCTCGGTAGAAATAAAGTGCTCTGCCAGAGCCCAGCGGGTCCTCGACGAAACGGCTTGGCCGATTGGCAACTCGCCCGAATGGACAAGCTGATCGGAAAGATGCGAAATGACGAACTACTGTTACAAGTCGATGAAAAACACTTCGAAGAAGAAAAAGAGCGCGAAGGCGGATTGTGAGCGGGGGAGAAATCGGCGACACTGTAGCGGCCAATGGCTTCCGTTTCGTTTGAACTGTTGTTTCCCATTTCGATAGTAGCGGGATTTGTGGGCGCAATGGCCGGCATGGGCGGCGGAGTGGTGATCATTCCGGTGCTTACACTGCTAGGCGTTGACATCAAACACGCCATCGCCATCAGCATACTTTCGGTGATCGCCACTTCGAGCGGATCGGCTTCAGCGTACATTCGCGATCACATCACCAACCTAAAAGTGGGCATGTTTTTGGAAATGTTCACGATCGTAGGCGCGTTGACGGGTGCGCGGATCACGCTGGCGATGTCTCCGAAACCGCTGTACATCATTTTCGGGCTGGTGCTGCTGGCGTCCTGGTTGGCGCTGCTCTTTGGCAGCCACAAGCTGGCGAACAACGGCCCGCAGGACCGTTTCACCCGCTGGCTCGAATTGGAAGGCAGCTATCCGGACCAGGCGATCGGCGAGACGATTCATTACAAGGCGCGGCGGGCGTATTTCGGGGCGCCACTGATGTACCTGGCGGGAATCATCGCGGGGCTGCTGGGAATCGGCGCGGGAGCGGTCAAAGTGCTGATTCACGACCTGGTGATGGGATTGCCTCCGAAAGTTTCGACGACCACCAGCAACATGATTATCGGAGTGACGGCGCTGGCAGGCGCAAGCGTGTATCTGGTGGCGGGGCTGATCGATCCGGGACTCGCTGCGCCGGTGATCCTGGGAATTGCGGTGGGCGCGTTTTTGGGCACGCGGCTACTGGTGCGCATGACCAATCAGGCGGTGCGACGATTCTTTCTGTTCATCCTGCTGATCCTGGCGGCGGAAATGGTCGTACACGGTGTGCGAGGCGGATTGTGATGGAAGATTCGACAACCGGCGCTGGGAAACAAGCGGGCGCGACGGCCAGCTCACTCGGCGAGACGAAGCGGGAATTCGACATGGACGCAGTCGTCGGATACATCCTGTTGATCGGCGTGTTGATCAGCCTGGTTTTAGTATCGGCGGCGCTGATTTGGCGATCGCTCAACACCGGCTCGCTCTCGTTCGATTACAAAATTACGGGATTGAATTTGTTCCAACTGGTGCTGGAGGAGGTAAAGCTGGCGGCGCGGGGTGCGCTGCGTCCGCGGCTGCTGCTGAGCTTGGGAATCGGGATGCTGATGCTGACGCCGTACATCCGCGTGCTGGCGTCGATGGTGTATTTCATTGCCGCGCTAAGGAATTGGAAGTACAGCATTTTTACGGCGATTGTGCTTTTGACGCTGACGTACAGCTTGTTTTTGCGCTAGACGAGCGCCGGGCGGGCGCGGTGGTTCCATTGTGCTGCTTTGCGCCGTGCGCTATGCTCCTCGCTTCGATGATAGACATTCATTGCCACATCCTTCCCGGATTCGACGACGGCGCTGAATCCTTCGAGATGGCGTGCGCCATGGCGGAAATGGCCATCGAGGACGGCGTGACCCACATCGTGGGGACACCGCACGCGAACAGCAGCTTTCCGTTCCTTCCCGAGGCGATCCAACAGCGCCGCGACGAATTGCAAGCGCGCTTCGAGGGGCGGCTGATGTTCGCCACGGGATGCGATTTTCACATGAGCTTCGAAAATTTGCAGGAAACGCAGAAGAACCGGACGCGCTTCACCATCAATCAGAAAGATTACTTGCTGGTCGAGTTTGCCGATTACTCGATTCCGCCATCGATGGACCAGGCGTTGCATCAATTGCAACTGGCGGGGCTGCATCCGATCGTCACGCACCCGGAACGCAATCCACTGATCCGCGCGCAACCGGAACGGCTGTTCCAATGGCTGCGGCAAGGCTGCTACGCCCAGATCACGGCGCAATCGCTCCACGGGAAATGGGGACAAGGCGCGCAGGAGCGCGCCGAAGAATGGCTGTCGGCAGGCGCGGTGCATTTCGTGGCCAGCGACGCGCATAACGTGACGTCAAGGCCGCTGCGCTTGAAGGAAACTTACGAAATGATCGCAAAAGCGCACGGCGAGGAAAGGGCGCGAGCGCTGCTGGTGGAAAATCCGCTGGCAGCATTCGAGGGACGGCCTCTGCCCACCTTGCCGGAAATCAGCGAAGAGGATTCGGATGCGGGTGGCAGCGCGGCGGCCGGCAGCTGGCGCAAACGTTGGTGGCCTTTTTAGCGGACTTCAGCATGCCGCCACTTCAGCGGGGCTTTGCGGGCGGCGCGGCTTGCGAGATGGCGTCGGCAAGACCGCGCCAGGAAAATTTATCTCCGGCGAGACGGCCGAGGTTGTTCGCGGAAATTTCGTCCGCTAGCCATTCCTGACGGGCGGCCGTGGCACGGGCCATGTGCGGCTCGATTCCCACATCGGTAACGGCCTGGGCAGCTTCGCGCATTTCGGCCGCGCGGCGGCGTCCATGCTCGGCGACGCGGCTGATGAGGTAGTCCGGCAAGTCGTTCTGCCAACCCATATGCGGATACGTGGCGGCGAGCGACGCAAGGACCGCGTCTTCCGCTCCGCAGCGGCGCGCCGCGAACATGCTCTCAACCACCAGCGCCTCGAGACCTTTGACGATCACGCTGCGGCACATTTTCACGGCGGAGGCGACGCCAACCTGTTCGCTGACGACCTTGGCGCTCATGCCGATCGCTGCCAGCCGCGGCGCAAGATCAGCGGCGTAGCGGCCGCCCAGAAGCATCGGAACTTTCAGGCGTTGCGGCGAGACCGCAGCCATCACGGCGGCCTCCACGAAATGGCCATGGCTGTGGTCGAAAAATCCCGCCATCCGCGATTTGGTTTCCGGCGAGACGGAATTGATGTCGAGGAAAATCTGGCCCGGCGCGAGCATCGACGCAGTCTGCCCGGCGACATCCGTAGCCGATGACGCAGTGACCGCCGAAATCGCCAGTTGGCACTCGCGTAAGCAATCGCCGGCGCTTTCGCAGGCGCGAACGCCACAACCGCGCGCTTTGGCCAGCATGGCTTCGCGCACGGGCGACGAATTAAAAAGAATGTCGAAAGTGGCGACGCTGATGCCGCGATCGGCGAGACCGCGGCCGAATATGCCCCCTACTTCTCCGAATCCGATGATGGCGATTTTTTGAAACGAATGTGCAGTCATAGCGACGACCTACATTTGGAATTACGTGTGGAGCAAACCTTTGCCACGGCGTTCGGCGATGCGCCAGCCCGACGGCGCGCGGACGTAGCGGTCATCATAAACGCCAATTCGCTGCGTTTCCGCGGCTTTTCGCCCGTCCGGAGTTTCCGTCGCGTTCCCATCGGCGGTGAACAGCAAAATTTTGCAGGAGCCGGTGGCCGCGTCCGCCGATTCGGCGTGAATACGAATGTTGCAGGCGAGGTGCTGCGTGACGAGCGCAGCGGGAATATGCGAGAGGTACGCGACAATCGCATCCGCCCCTTGCACCAACGTATTTGGCGCGGCCGGCGAATAGTAGCGCGCGTCTTCGGCGAACACTTCGCGCATGCGCTGGTAATCCTTCGCGTCAACAATTTCGCAGTAATCGACGCACAAAGCAGCGCAGACTATTTCGATATTGCGGTGTTCGGTTACGCTCAATTCGACCATCGCTTTGGTGCTCATGGCGCTCTTCCTCCAGTCGTTCCGATAGAAGTAAGGGCGCAGCTTCCCTTCTTACGCCGGAGTAAGGCAGCGCGCCTACGCCGCGTTGCCGCGCTGGACGCCTCAAGCGGATAGCTTCGCCCTATCGATATTCGAGGCCGAGTTGCTTCACCTTATCGCGCAGGCCATAGATATCGAGGCCGAGTTCGCCGTTGGCCAGGCGCTCGCGGGTTTTGTCTTCCTTGGCTACGCGCTGCGCGGACGCGGCAGCGACTTCGCGAGCGGCCGAGCGGCGCACGACGACCACGCCATCATCATCCGCTACGATTATGTCGCCAGGGTCGATCTGCGCGCCGGCGCAGGTGACCGGCACGTTGACGGAGCCGAGCGTGGCTTTCACCGTGCCCTGCGAATGAATGGCGCGGCTCCAAACGGGAAATTTCATTTCCGTCAGCGGGCGAACGTCGCGAACGCCAGCCTCGATGATTAGCCCCTTCACGCCATGCGCGCGAAGCGAGGTGGCAAGAAGCTCGCCGAAATACCCGTCGGTGCAAGGTGAGGTGGGCGCCACGACCAGGATATTACCCGGCCTGCAGACTTCCACGGCCACGTGAATCATCAGATTGTCTCCGGGAGGAAGCGAGACGGTGACGGCCGCTCCGGCAATTGAGGCGCCGGGATAGATAGGGCGCATGTAGGAAGCAAGCAAGCCGATGCGTCCCTGTGCTTCGTGAACGGTGGAGACGCCGTACTTTTCAAGGGCGTCGACGGCATCTTGCGGCGGTTGCTCGATCTGTCGAACTACGACGGGCTTGCTCATGAAAGCTCCTCCAGCGTGAAATTCAAAATGAGTGGATGATCGAAATTGTACTAATCGTCCCGCAAGTGGGCGGCTTATCCCTTGTTGACCACTTCCACCGGCGGCGTGCCGTAGGTGTGGAACGATTCGATGGTCTTGAGTCCCCACGCCTGACCCTTCTTGCGCTCGGCTTCGCTCCAGCGAATCGGCTTCCAATCCGGCGCCAGGATCAAGCGCGCCACGGCGTTGGCGACTTCTATGCGGTTGCCGCCCGGCTCGAACATATACAGGAAGAAAGTCTGCTGAATGGCGTGCTTGTGCGGACCGGTTTCAATATGTACGCCATTTTCTAGCGCGACATCAGCGGCCAGCAGCACTTCCTCGCGACTGTTCGCCGCAAATGTTACGTGATGCAATCGTCCATGGCTTCCCGTGTTGTCGCGCGAGTAGGCGAGATCGTAGCTTTTGTTGCTACAGGTCATCCACATGCCCGCCTCGATGCCATTGTCGAGCACGATTTGCTCGGTGAGCCGGAAGCCGAGGTAATTTTCGTAAAACTCGCGGTTGGCTTTGATGTCGGCAGCCAGCGCATTCCAGTGATCCAGGCGGCGGAGATTCATGCCGCGCCCGGGAAATTTCTCCGGCTGGTTTTTCAGCGCGGGACGCAATTCGCGCGGCGCCTGATACCATTCCGTTTCGTAGTACAGCTCGATTTTGTGCCCGTCCGGATCGGTGCAGACGTATGCCGGGCCGTGCCCTAGGTCGCCATCGTTCCAGCCGATTTCGAGGCCTGAGCCCTTCAGCGCGGCGATGCGCCGCTCCAGCGCCTGCGTGCTGCGCGTGCGATAAGCCACGTGCCCGAGTCCCGGCTGCTTCGACGCCGTCAGCTTCAGCGAACAGCGCTCGTAGTCGTCGTAGCAGCGCAAATAAACGGAATCGTCTTTGCGCCCGCATTCCGTCATGCCCCCCAATTCCACGAAAAATCGGACGCTCTCCTCGAGCTTCGGCGTCAATACTTCCACGTGGCCCAGGTGAGCCACGTCCATGATAGGTTCAGATTGCATAATCTCCTCTGGCATTTCGGACGTGCGTCGCGGCTAAACCATTCCGGCCGGCGCGTCCAATCCGTGCACGTACGGTTGGTAGCGGCCTGCGCTGCGTTCCTATGTTACCGTCCCTCGGAAAAATTGATGTAACGATTTTTAGCAGGCGCGCGTCTACGGCTGTGTAGCGAGAGGTCTGCACTGGCGGTTCCGAGTTGCCGGATTTACGGACTTCGCGCTGCACTCGCGGGGGTGGATTTTCGATCGGCCAGACGAGAGTCCGACTGGTCTAAGAATCGGTGTCGTGCAGATGCCGGATTGGAATGCGAGAAGGTTTTTCCTCGTTTCTGGCACCCGCCTAGAGCTCCCCCGTACTCCGAGGTTAATAGCTTGCATTTTGTTGACAATGAGCAAGGCCGTGACTAACATCCACACGGGTTGGGCGCAAGGCATCGCGCGCGGCGAATCGAGCTGGCGAACAAATTTATCGGTCACAGTTGCACTTAGTAAAGGAGAGCCATCATGAAAAGGCGCAGCATGTTATCCCTGCTGGGGGCCGCTCCAGCCCTTCTGGCCGGTTCGAAGTTGGACGCGGCGCAGAAGAAGTCCATGCACTCGCACGCCAGACATTCGGGTGCAATCGGCGACAAAATCACCGGCCTGAACCCGCGAGGCACGCCGCCAGCCATCCAGCTGATTCCCATGGCGCCGCGCCTCAAAACGCTCGACGGTAAGACCGTTTACCTGATTTCGGATGGCTTTCCGGGCGCGGATATCTTTCTGAACGAGATCAAGATCTGGTTCGCGAAAAATAAACCAAGCGTGAAGACGATTTACCGGTTAAAGGCCGGCGGCTTCGCGGCGGACGATCCAAAACTGAATGCAGAGGTAAAGGCCAACGGCAATGCCGTGATCATGGCCATCGGGCATTGAAGCACCTGCACTCCAGCGACCGTCGGTCACTGCATAGAATACGAAAAGATGGGAATCCCGACCGCGCCCATGGTCACGATTGCGTTTCATGACCTGGCGGAGAGCAACGCCGCGAGCCGCGGTGTGCCCGATTTGCGCATCTGCTACACACCGCATCCGGTATGGGGCAAGACACCCGAGCAAATGTACGCCTACCTCGAAGGCGACGATCCCGTGTCCCACAAGCCGCTGATGCCGGAAGTGATCAGCGCGCTCACCAAGCCGTTGACGGCTGGCGAAACGAAGACCGGCTCCGTCACGCCTTCGATCGGTCCGCCAACATTCGTGGACAACGCGGACAATCTACAGAAATATTATATGAATAACGGCATGACCGACTTCATGCCGATCGTCATTCCCACGGAAGAAAAAGTCGCCGCCATGCTCAAGGGCACCAGTCATGCTCCCGACGAGCATGTCGGCGATCTGACTCCCGCGCGCGGCGCGTTCCCGCCGTGGTCGTTCAACGTGCATCAAGTAGCCGTCAACGCCGTGATGGCCGGAGCCACGCCGGATTATTTCCCGGCGATTCTAGCTCTCGCCGCTAGCGGCCAGTCGGCCCTGTTCAGCTCCACGAATTCTCTGGTATACGCGGCGGTGATCAACGGGCCGATCCGCAACAAGCTCAACATGAACTTCGGCATCGGCGCCATGGGTCCGTTCTCACAGCCCAATTCCATGATCGGCCGTGCCTGGGGGATGCTTTCGAAGAACCTTTGCAACGGCGGCCTTCCGGGCCAGACATACGAAGGCTCGCAAGGCAACGTGATCAACTACAGCAACCTGATTATTCCCGAAAATGAAGAAGCCAGCCCGTGGGAACCTCTGCACGTGCAGAAGGGTTTCAAAAAAGAAGAAAACGTCATTAGCTTGTTCTTCGGATTTGGAATCCAGCAGGCGCAGGGCGGATGGGGACTCGGGATCAAACCGGTTCCTCATTTTCAGGAAGCGATGGTCTGCAACTGCGTTCCGTTCGCCACGATTTTCGGAGCCCTCATCGTGGCCGATCCCCTCGTCGCCAACGGCTTGGTTGAGCTTGGCTTCAAGAAAAAGGAAGACTTGGCCGCTTGGCTTCAGAAGAACGCAACCGCGACGGTGAAACAAATGAAGTCGTGCTTGTTCAGCTTCCCTCCAAGGGGTCCGGCTGCCGCGGGCCTCACCGACGATTCGGTCGTGCCCAAGTGGCAGCGGCCGGACGCGTTTAACTTCGTCGTGGCTGGAGGCGAAACCAACCCGTATCACCAGATAGCCAACATGAGCTATCGCGCGAGCGTGTCCGTCGATAAGTGGGTGTAACGGCACCCTAGCGCGACAAAAGCCTCTGCAGGATGGCAGCCATGCTCTGCCATCCTGCGCTTTTGAGTTTTTTTTGTGAGGGTCGGTTCTCTGGACGGGCTTGCATGCAATAGCGTGGCTCTTCATTATTGCGCGCACAGCCGATCCCTTTCCCGACACCTTCGGCCATGTACTGTCTTGACGTACGCTCGCACAACAAGCAAAGCTCAGTTCATGCGGTAGACGGCAATCATGGACATCGTAGACATTCAGAGGGCAAAAACTGACCTATCGCATTTGGTGGACGAGGCAGCCAAGGGAAAGCCGTTCATCATCGCCAAAGCCGGCAGGCCTATAGTCAGAGTCACGGCGCTCGATGCACCCTCCCGCAAGAAGGTCCGCCGCCTTGGCTTCCTCGAAGGTCAATTCGCGATCCCGGATGATTTCAATGCCATAGGCCGCGAGGAGGTCGAACGGCTATTCGGCGGTTAGCGCGCGACCTTTAGCTGGCTCCCGTCGTCCGGTATCGCGCTCTTCGGCGCGCGCCGCTTTTCTTGCTCCATAAGTCCCCAAACGAGCGCGAGACAAACCCCAAGCGACCAGAAGCCGTTGTAGTTGAACCTGTGGAGCACGACCAAGCCTGAGACGATCAGGGTGACGCCGACGATGCCGAATACCAGCGCCAGGCCGATAACCGTTTTGCGTGATGCCATCTTTTCTCCTCCATTCGCTATAGCAGCGGCCGGTGTGACACTCCCAAGTTTCCCTAAGACCGTCACACCGCCGACGACCCTACTACATTCTAAGGTACGCGAGCCTCGGAGCGCCAGTAAGAGAAGCGAAGGCTGGGTTGGAACAGTATTGCTCCAGGCACTGGGTGTACTCGTAGATCACTGCGCTAATACAAATCACTGCCGCCCCCGGAGACGCGATGGCGTACAGCCCGCAGATCACAAGTAGCTGATCCTCAACATTGCCACACTCCTGGCACTGCGTACTGCCCT
>JBOGNC010000005.1:0-50299 GCA_050747045.1 Candidatus Acidiferrales bacterium
GCGGTCCTCGCGGTGGGCTTACCAACTGATCGAGCTTCGCCACGCGCGGCACGTTTTCCACCATTTGAACCTTTGAGAATGGCATCGGCTCGGTATTCAGGAGGGCCGGCTTGGTGTTGGACGCCTCAAAGATGCCCATTTTCTGAAACGCCACCTGAATGGCCATGGCCAATTCGCCTACTTTGCGCTTGTCCACTTGCGCGGAGGAATAAAGCACCACAAAGAACGCAAACAGCAGGGTGATGAAGTCCGCGTACGAGACTAGCCATCGCTCGTGATTCTCATGCTGCGGTCTTTTTTTTCGTCGGCTCATTTAGCTCCTGCGGCATCAGTCGTCTGCTGGCTTTCAGCCAAAAAACTCAACAGCTTCGTTTCCACCATGCGCGGATTCATGCCTTCCAGAATCGAGATCACGCCTTCGAGCACGATCTCGTGCCGCAACTCCACCGCGCGATTGCGAATTTTCAGCTTACCCGCCGCCGGCAGGAAAAAAAGGTTGGCGGACGCAACGCCGTAGATGGTGGCCACGAAAGCGACGGCGATGCCTCGGCCCACTTCGTTGATGTTGTCCAGATGCTGCATCACCTGAATCAACCCTAGAACCGCGCCAATAATTCCAATCGTGGGCGAAAAACCTCCGGCGGACTCAAATACTTTGGGAATGTTTTCGCTGCGCTCCGCTTCGTTGTCCAATTCAAACTCCATGATTTTTCGCAGTTCGGCCGGTTCCGTGCCATCGACGGCCAACATCAGCGATTTTTTTAGGAACGAGTCGCGGATGGCTTCTATTTCCGGGTCCAGCGAAACGATTCCCTCTTTGCGAGCCTTTTGCGCGAATCCCACCATCTCCTTCACGATCGTCAGAGGGTCTTCGCCCGATTCGAAAAATACGGTGGCTAAACTGGCGAATGCGGCGAACACCACCGCGATCGGAAACTGAAGCAAAATTGCGCCGAGAGTGCCTCCAAAAACGATCAACGCCGCCGTCGGCTGCAAGATCTGGCCGATTTTGCCGCCCTCCAGCGTGAGGCCCAGCAATATGCCGCCGAGGGCGACGATCACGCCTAAGAAACTTCCCTTGTCCACGCCGCCGCCCCCGCTAAGGTTTCTCAGTTCGTGGAGGACCGTGCATGTCCTCCGGCTTCGCGCCGCCTTCCGGCAGCGAGGTATCGAAAATGATTCCCGGTCCGGCCCGCCGGTAGAACTTGCGATGAAACTCGGCAATGCGTTCGAGTACTTCGGCTGCCGATTCGCGCACCACAAGCTTTTCGCCCGTCAGCAGCGTGATCACTGTATCCGGGGCGTTCTCGATGAATTTGATTAAGTCTGCGTTGACAATCAGCGGCTGGTTATTTAGCCGGGTCAAATAAATCATCCGCGTCCTCTGGCGCACGCCTTGCACGGAACGGGCCAACCGCAGCACATCATGGTACGCACTGGGTGTATCGGCGAGATTCGGCGGGCATTGAGGCGCGTGTGCCGAAACGGGGCACGCGCGACAGTCGGTCGTGTCGCATCCGCCACTCCGGAGAACCAGCCCTAATGACCGATATGCGCTAAGGAGGCGGCTTCTGCGGCCGAAAATCTATTTGGGGATCTACGGAGATTCATGCCGACACTTGCTCTATCGATGATCGTGAAGAATGCTGCGCGCGACCTGCTGGATTGCCTCGCTAGCGTGAATGGAATCGCGAGCGAAATTGTGGTCGCCGACACCGGCTCAACGGACGACACGCCAGTGATCGCCGAGAGAGGCGGCGCGCGAGTGATTTCCGTCCCGTGGGAGAATGATTTTGCAAAAGCGCGGAATGTGCCGCTGGAAATGGTCACGGCAGACTGGGTTGTGTCACTGGACGCCGATGAACGCCTCGATGCCGCCGCCGCAAGCGTGCTGCCCGCTCTGATGGCCAGAAAAGAAGTGGATGGTTATCAGGTTGCCATTCGCAATTATGTTCCCACGCTCGCGCACAAACTGTGGGACCGTTCGGCTGTGCCGAATGACTCGACTTACGCTCCGGCTCGACACGCTCCAGCGTATGTGGATCACGAAAACGTGCGCCTGTTCCGTCGCGACCCGCAGATTCGCTTCACCGGGCGCGTCCACGAGACCGTGGGCTGGAGCATTCTTTCTTCGCACCGCAAGCTCGCCACTGCGAATCTGATGATCCACCACATGGGCATGCTGGGAGACCCTGAAGAACGCGCCAGAAAAATCCTGTTCTATCTCGACCTCGGTAAGCAGAAAGTGGCTGAGATGCCCGATAATCGCCAGGCGCATTTTGAGTTGGGCGTTTCACTGCTGGAGAACCTGGGAAATAATCGCGATGCACTGGTCTCGTTCGAGCGCGCTTGCCAAATCGATCCGCGCTTCGGACTAGGATGGTTCTTCGTGGGAGTGTGCCAGTTCCGCCTGCAGGATTATCCCTCCGCCCTGGAGAACTTGCGCCGCGCAGAAAGGTGCGGACATTCCACGCCCTGGCTCGCGGAAATGCTTGGCGATGTGCATTACAACTTGGGCGATTTTGACGCGGCAGCCGCCTGTTATCGCCGCAGCCTCAAACACGCGGCGGCCAAAGCCTCCATCGAAAGCAAACTCGGCCTCGCGGAAATTCGCCAAGGCCGCGACCGCGCTGGCCTCCGCCGCCTGCGAGAGGCGGTCGAAGCCGAACCTACTGATCCTGACCTGCACGACCGGTTGATCGTCGCCGAGGTTTTTCTGAAACACTTGCCTGAGGCAGCCGGCGCCGCCGAGAGAAAATTGGCCGCCACCTTGCCGCGTGCCGAAGACTTCCTCCGCGCCGCCAGCATTCGCGGCAAAATGGAGCAATGGCAGGAGGCCGCCGCGCTCATCCGCAGGGGCCTCGCGCGACATCCGAATTCTGAACCGCTCTTGAACGCTCTGTCCAAAATTGAAACAGCTGCTCGGGCCACTGGCACTCAGTTTGCGGAAAAAGTAATCTCCTGATTCCGATGGCCGCCTAAACCATTAAAGCGCTCTCAGCCGTGGCCGATTTGCCCATTGAACAGAAAAAGCCGTTCAGTGTTCGAGACGCCTTCGGCGCGGGGGAGTGTCCAGCCGGTGAGAAAGGCTCCGAGCTTGCGAACGGCACCTCAGTAGTTCAGCAGGAGCCATTTCCATGGCATTAAGCGTACTTAACAACATCCCTTCGCTCGTCGCGCAGAACCAGTTGAGCATCACACAGTCGGATCTGCAGAAGACGCTCACCCAGCTGTCGTCCGGGTCGCGCATCAATAGCGGCGCCGATGATGCGGCTGGACTAGCCATTGCCAACGGTTTGCAAGCCAACGTTACCGCGTTAACGCAATCCGTAGCCAATGCAAACGACGGCGTCGGCGCTCTGCAGGTTGCCGACGGCGCTTTGGGCCAGGTCACCACACTTCTGAACCGCGCGGTCACGCTGGGCACCGAAGCGTCCACCGGCACGGTTTCGAGTGGTCAGCGCACCGCGCTGGATGCCGAATATCAGCAGATTCTGGACGAAATCAACAACATCGGCACGAACACCACCTTCAACGGCGCAACGATCTTTGCCTCCACAGCCAACACGACCAGCTCGATTTTCCTCAGCGACTCGACCGCGTCTGGCACAACCACGATCGGAGTCAGCATCAGCGGCCTCTCCACCACCGCGCTAGGTCTGGACGGAACCACCCTTACCGGCACGCCGGGAGCTGGCGGAGCTACCGATCCGGAAGCAACCCTGCAATTGGTGAACACTGCCATCGCCACCGTCGCCGCTGACCGCGGCACGATTGGTGCCGGCATCAACCGGTTGCAGGCGGCCAGCAACGTCATGAACAACGAAGTACAGAACCTCACTTCCGCGGAAGATCAAATCACCGCCGCGGATATACCCACTGTTGTCGCCAACCTTTCGAAATACTCGATCCTTGAACAGACCGGTATTTCGGCTCTGGCGCAAGCCAACACAGCGCAACAGCAGGTCCTCAATTTGCTCCACTAAACCTGGCTGGTTCTGAAAGGCGGGCTCGAAACGGCCCGCCTTTCGGAAACCCTCGCAATCAAATAATGGCCACAGGCAAAAGTCCGATTGAAACGCTTCCCGTCACGGCCGGCGCGCGTTCCGGTGCGTTTGGAGTTCGCGCTGTAAGGAGGCTTCCGTGAGCAGCACCAGCATCGGCGGGTCCATTCTCGGCGGCTCGCAATCGAACACCAGCAGCGGTGGCCTGGGCGCCGGCATTGACGTCAGCCAGCTCGTCAGCGCCGCCATGGCCAATCAAACCGCCGAACTGACCGTGATGCAGAGCCAGCAAACGCAGATCACCAACGAGCAGTCAGCGCTCACCAGCTTTGACAACGACGTTCAGACGCTCCAAAACGCCGTCTATGCGCTCACCGATCCTGTCGGGCAAATGACCGCTATCGCGGCCACGTCATCCGATTCTTCGATCCTTTCGGCTACCGCCGTTTCGGGCACTCCTTCCGGAACCCATACGATTACAGTCTCGAATCTGGCTACCACTTCATCTGCCTATTCGACTGCAGTGTCATCGAGTTCCACTCCACTCGCCACCGGCAGCATTACGATCCAGGTTGGCTCCGGCACCCCGACCACCGTCACCATCGACGACACCAACAACACGCTCGATGGCTTGGCCGATGCAATCAACAACACGGCGAACATCGGCGTCACCGCCAGCGTCATCACAGACGCCAACGGCGAGCGCCTAGCGATTGTCAGCAGCTCCAGCGGCCAACCCGGCAACCTCACCATCACTCCATCGAGCGGGCTGCCGACCTTCACCACGTCAGCTGGAACCAACGCTTCGCTAACCGTTGACGGCATCCCAATTTCGAGCGCCAGCAACGTGGTTACCGGCGTCTTGTCCGGTGTCACTCTGAATCTCGCTGGCGCGAATCCCGATTCCTCCGTGACATTGACCACCGGACCAGACGTGACGCAGCAGGAGGCTGCCGTAAACAGTTTCGTCAGCGCCTACAACACCGTAATCGGCGACCTCAACCAGCAGTTCGCCGTCGATCCCACCACTAACTCATCAGGACCGCTCGCGTCGGATAGCACGCTCGCGCTGGCCCAGAGCCAGATTCTTTCCGCCGCATCGTTCTCCATGTCCAGCAACGGTGCCGTGCAGAGCCTTGCCGATCTCGGCATCAGCATGAACAACGACGGTACGCTAACCGTGAATAGCTCCGCGCTTGCAACCGCGCTGCAAAGCAACCCCGCATCCGTGCAATCGTTCTTTCAATCGGCTACGTCCGGCAGCTTCGGCGCCAACCTGTCGAGCATCGTCTCCGGCATTGCCGATCCCATCACCGGATCGCTCGCGCAAGACATGAATGGCTTGTCGCAAACGCAAACCAGCATCACGCAGCAAATTTCCGATTTTCAGGACCAGCTCAACACCATGCAGCAGCAGCTGACGCAGCAATACGTGCAGGTCGATACCACCTTGCAGGAGCTGCCGCTTTTATTGCAGCAAATATCCCAGCAGTTGCAGTCGCTCGGTTAAGGGAAAAGGATAAAGGTCAAATATGAGAGATCCCGCTCGCGCGTACCGGGAACTGGCTGTCGGAGGCGCAAGCCCGGTCGGTTTGATCGTCATTCTCTACGAGGAAGTGAATCGCTGCCTGCGCCGCGCTCTCGACGCCGTGCGGCGCAATCACATCGAACGCCGCACCCGCGAACTAAGCCACGCCATCGTAGTGATAGGACACCTGCAATCCGTGCTCGATTTCGAAAAGGGCGGGCAGGTGGCGCGCAGCCTCTCCAATTTTTATAACTTGTCTCGCGTCAAAATTCTCGAATGCAGCGGCCCCAACGCCGCTCAAATCCTGGAAGGCTTGGCAGCTGAATTTACCGGCCTTGCCGAAGGGTGGCAGCAGATCGATTGCGAACTCAGCAAGCAACAGGAACCCGAGCCGGCGATGGTCGGCCCCGTGCCTCCTCCAGTGCTGCGCGGCATTGAATCTCGTCGCGTGCGGGCGTCGCGCTGATGCCCGCCGCTCCGATCGAGGTGATCCAACAAGCCAGCCGCGATCTTCGCGTTTGCCTCGGGGTCCTCTCCAATTCTCCCGATCCAGTGAACCAGCGCACCAGAGCCATCGAAGAAATGTCCCAAATCCTGCGCGATGTCGACCGCGCCGTTCAGTCCGCGTCGCGCGAAACCCTCGCCGGAAAGGAATGGCGGACTGACATCGCCTCCTACACCGACACGCTGCGCGCGCTTCGCGCCAAGCTCCTCGACGTCGAGGCCGCCCTGCGCGTTCGCAGCGCCCAAATCTCCAGTGCTCGCGCCCGCGCCAGTGCCGTGGACGCCTGGGCCACGCTCGCCCGCCACATCGGATAACTCCGCGGCTCATTTATTCGGGACCCAGTTTCGGCTGTTTTTCTGGCTCTAGTTGCGGGCCTTGAGGCATATCAGCGCGGAGCGCGTGCGGTTCCGCGACCACGTTTTGTCGAGGAGTCACAGATATTCGCCCCGTAGACAGGCTGGGGTGAAAGTCTACTGCAGATAATCGAGCAGGGTCGGCAAGTTGAGCACTTTGCCTTCGGCCTGCAGCAGCGACTGGTAGGCAACGTCGGCCTGGCTGAAATTCGTGGTCACCTGTGCCAGGTCTGCCCCGGCAATATTGCTTTCCTGCGTTTGTAGCTGCACCTGATCGTTGGCCAAAAACGTTTCAGTGGACTGCAACTGATTGAGTGACGTTCCGTACGCCAGGCGCTCGGTGCTGAATTCGCCGGCGGCTTGTCCCAGGGCCGTATTCGCCGCGGCGATTCCGGTGTTGGACTGGACTGCGTTGATCAGTTGATTGATCGCCCCAAATAGACTTCCTGCTGAATTTAGGAACAACTGATTGCCGGGAACATTCGTGACGACGCTCTGCCCGTTGGCAATCTCCACGGACAGCACGGAACTATTGCCGCTGTACGTCACGCCAGAGGGATCGGATTCGTTGACCGTAAACGGTTGCGCAGTCACCAGCGTCCCGCCAAAAAGATACGTCCCGCCTGCCGTCGAATTCGCGATTCCCACCAGCTGCTGTTGAATTCCGGAGAGCTGCTGCGCGATTGCCTGGCGATCCTGATCCGATAGCGTCGAATTTCCCGCCTCCACGCCAACCGAAATCGCCTGCTGAATTGCGGTTTCCGCGGAACTCAGCGCCGAGTCCGCGATCTGCATCTTCGATTGCAGGTCGGTGATGTTCTGTCGAAATGTATCCGTTTGGCTCTGCTGTGCGTGATTTAACACCAGCGCCGCCGTACCCGCGGGATTGTCCGAAGGTTCGTTGATGCTTCTGCCGGAGGCCAACTCCGCGTCCGCAGCGTTCAATTGCTGCCGCGTCTCGTTGAGTCCGGAAAGCAGGTCGGGAAGAATATTGGGATCCACGCGAACGCTCATATCATCCGCCCGTCATGTTGATCGCCGTCTGGAATAAACTGGCCACGATCGACGCCACGCGCGCTGAGGCATTGTAAGCGTTCTGATACTGCACCAGATTGGCCGCCTCTTCATCCAGCGAGACACCGGAAACCGCGTTCACCTGATCCTGCAACTGTTTGACGAGAAGTTGCTCTCCGGAAAGTTGGCTGGACGCGTTGGACGCATCGCTGCCCACTTGAAAGACCACGCCGGAATAAAAGTCGATCGGCGTCTGGCCGCTGACGATGTTCTGGTTCTGCAAGTTCGCCAGTGCCGTAGCGTTGCCGTTGTCGCCCGGTGTCCCGTCGGAACTGGCCGCAATCGTATTCGGATCGGTGATCGCAACAGCCAAATTCAAAGCCGAGCCTGCCACGCTCGTTGGAGGAACGAAAATATTCCCGCCAGAATTGCCGTTCAGGTCGTAACCCGCCGCGTTTTGCGTGTTCACCGACGTAGCAATCCCGTTCGCCAGCGTGTCCAGGTTGCTGACAACCGATGGAATCTCCTGGTCCCGCACCTGAATATCTCCCGCAAGGTCGCCGGACTGGATCGAACTGGTGATGTCCGCTCCCTGCGCGTAGACGTCGTGAAGGCCGGTCGACGAATTGGTCTCCGTCTGCAAATTAAAACTCTGATTGCCCACCACCAGAGCAGCGCCCCCGGTCGTGGTAAGCGTCAGGCTGCCGTTATCCGCGGTGATCGACTGCACGTCCACCAACTGCGAAAGCTGGTTGATCAGTTGCCCGCGCTGATCGACGAACGTGTTAGCGTTCTGTCCGCCGCCGGAAGTGGCGGAAATTTGTCCATTCAGTTGCGCAATCTGTGAAGTGAGCTGATTGATCTGCTGAGTGGTCTGCACGACGGACTGGTCGGCATCCTGCTGTTGCGTCACGAGCGCCGACGCCGTCTGATTAAAACCAGCCGCCATTCCCTGTGCAGCGCTGATCGCGTTCTGCCGCAATCCTGAATTGGTAGGATCGGCCGAAAGCTGCTGAAAACTGTTGAAGAACTGGCTGATTAAGCTCTGCAATCCCGATCCCGCCGGCTCGTTGAAGAGCGTCTGAATCTGGTTCAGTCCCGTGGAAAGCGTGTCGAACTTGCCCTGGTTGTGCGTTTCCTGATTCAAGCGCAATTGCAACACGTTGTCGCGCACGCTCTGCACGCTCTGCAGGTCCACGCCGGTGCCGAACTCCAGCCCGCCATAGTTAGCGGGAGGCGTTTCCACCAGGTTGGCAACTTCGCGCGTGTACCCCGGTGTGTTCACGTTGGCGATGTTGTTGCTTACCACGTTCATTGCCCCTTGATCGGTGAGCATGGACTGCACCGCAACCAGCAGACTCGAGCTCAGGCTCATGCCCGTCCCGCTTCCGGGCCCGCAGTCGCGCTTGTTGGCGCGGAATAAAATGGAGAGAATGTCGTCAGGGCGTTGGCCAGCATCTGGATGGTACGCCGCGATCCCTCCAGCATCACCGCGTGCGCTCGGTGCAAATGCCGCGCCTGTCCTTCGGCCAGCGCCATATCCGTAATCGCGTGCCTCAGCCTTTCGGCCGAAGCCGGATCGATCGTGGCAAACCAGCGGTTCAAGTCGTCTGGCAAAGCGTTTCCTTCAGTCCACAGTTCTGCCGGTAGCGCCGCACGCAGTGCCTGCGAGGCCGCGGCGCGCGCACGGTCGGCTTCGCTCAAGCGTTCGCAAAGCTCCGTCTGCGCCGTCACGTGACCGTAGATCGCCTCAAGGTTCATGGCGATGTACGCGCTGCGCGACTCTTCCATCTCGTTTGCGAGCTTGCGCATCAGGCGGGATTGCGTCTCGATGGCTTCCGTAAGCTGTGTGGTTTCCACTGCTGCGTTCATGCCAGGGTATCCAGTGAATGTTTTTCTTGCTCGTCCAACTCGTCCGCTGTCGTGAGTTCAGCCAAACCGTCCGGCGGCTTCATGTTCGGACGCGGCTTTTCCCGTCCGCGCCGCGAAGGCAGGTTGGACTCCCGCTCGTTATACGAAGTTGCTGGCTCAATCCGCGACGTGGGTTCAGCCATACCGCTCGCTCCGCTTCGTCTCCGGCGTTAGTGGCCGAATGTTATACGCTCGACGAACTCGTCATCCGGAAATCGCGGAGCATCGATTGCGCGATTTGCTGGTTTTGCGCCGCGTACGTGCCGCTCTGTACCGCATGGCTCAGTGCCGCCACGCGCTCCTGCCGGACCTGCGGCACGTTGTTTAGTGCGTGGCTCAAATTCGATAGCTGCTGCGCATCCGCCGAAAGATTCGCCTGGTCGCCACTATCCTGGTTTGAAATCTGCAGCGGCTTCGACGCCGACGAAGATGCTGCCGTATTCTCCGGGCTCGTCGCCCGTTCCGTTCCCTGCCCTTGTGACGCTCCCAAGTTTGGACCGATCCTCACTTGCACTCCTCCAGGACTGCTTTTCGCATGCGTACCCTTCATCGGCCGCGAATAAGAAAGCTTTAATCCACGCGGACGTTTCCGCCCTCAATTTCTCAAATCGGCGAAACTTTGATGATCTTCACCCATTCGCGCTTCGCCCTCGCTCAACTCGATACCGGCGGCAACTCGCTGCACTAATTCGATTTATTACTCACCGCTAGCGCGCTTGCGACGCTTGCAACGGGTGCCGCGTTGGCGCTTTCGGCTGCTATCTCTCCTTGCAAGCTATGCACCAACATGGACGCGATTCCGATGCCCCCCGCGCCCGCAACCGCGGTGGACATGGCCTGCATCCCCATGTTGTCCAGCGTGCCTTGCCCCGGGTCGCTGCTGTCGTCTTCGCTAAGTCCGCTTTGTTTCATCGACGACCACCATTTCTCCAGCAGCATGGCCTCGAACTGCGTTGCCGCCTTTTTCAGCTTCAGCATTTCCGCCTGTTGCTTCTTGCTGCCAGCACTCGCCTCCGCATTTCCAGCGAGCTTTGCGCCGCCCTTGGCCAGTGCTACCGCACCTGCCGTCTCGCCGCTCAGATGCGCCACGCTCGCGTGCGCCGAAACTCCAAAACTCATCAGATCACCTCCAGGTCGGCCTGCAATGCGCCCGCTGCCTTGATCGCCTGCAAGATCGCTACAATATCTCGCGACGTAGCACCGATCGCCTGCAGTCCGCGCACCAGATCTTCGACTGTTGCGCCCTCCCGCAACGGCACCGCCTGCGCCGGCTGCTCCTTTGTCTGGACGTTCGTCTCCGGCGTCACCTCGGTCTGGCCAGTCTTGGAAAACGGCGCCGGCTGCGACACGTTAAACGTCGTGGTGATGTCCACCGCCAAACTTCCCTGCAAAATCGAGCACGCGCCCAGGCTAACGTCGCGCCCCAGCACAACCGTTCCGGTCCGCTCGTTGATCACCACTTTCGCCACCGGCGGCACGTCCACCGTCAAATCGCCGATCTTCGCCAGCAATCCGGGAATTCCCTCCGGCGCGATTCCCGTGGGATTGATTTCGATCCGGCTGGCATCCACGGCCCTCGCCACGCCCTGCCCCATCACTTTGGCGATTGCTTCTGCCGTCTCATTGGCCACTTTGAAATCTGGCTGCCGCAGCAACAGCGAAATTATCTTCATGCGCGACAAATCCACCGCCACGTCGCGCTCCACGATCGCTCCCTCGGGCACGCGCCCCACCGTCGGCTGATTCACCGTCGTGGTCGTGCCGTGTCCGCCCGCCGTGTATCCCGCGATGATTAGCGCACCCTGCGCTTCCGCGTACACATCGCCGTTGCTCGCGTGCAGCGGCGTCAACAGCAAAATTCCTCCCTCGATGCTCTTCGCATCGCCAATCGACGATACCGTCACGTCAATCCTTGCCCCGGGCTCGGCGAACGGCGGCAGCGTGGCCGTCACGAACACCGCTGCCACGTTGCGTATCTGCACCGACGAAACCGGGATCTGCAATCCCATCCTCTGCAATATGTTCGCCAGCGTCTGCGTCGAAAAAATTGTCTGCTGGCTGTCGCCCGTGCGCTTCAATCCCACCACCAGGCCATATCCGATCAGCGGGTTGTCGCGCACGCCTTCCACCGTCGTAATGTCACGCAGCCGCACCGGCCGTCCCTCCACCTTTGTCTGATCTGCCCGTGCTCCCGCGCCGAAAATCAAAGCTGCCGCGCAAGCGCAGACCAGCGCAATCGTGCGCGGTTGGTTGTTCGCCGCCGCTCTCTGCGTCCCGCTCGCGCTTTGCGTCTCCGCCATCATCCGCCTCGTCAGAAATTGAAAAAGTGCAGCAGCGTGCGCACGATCAGCCCCGGCTGCCGCGTCGATTCCGTCAGTACGCCCTTGCCATCGAGCGTCACTTCCAAATGGCTGATCGATGTCGACAGCACCACGTCGTTCGGCGAAATATCCTGCGGACGGACGATACCGCGCAGCACCATCGTTTGCCGCTGCTCGCTTACTTCCACTTCCCGCCGTGCCTCGATCACCAGCAATCCGTTCGGCAGCACCCGCGTCACATTCGCCGCCAGCGTGGTATCGAGTGACGTCGCCAGCGCCGTCTGCCCCTTGCCTGTCAGCGCCTGCGACGAATTTGGCGAAAAAATATTCTGCGCCGCCGACCCGCCTCCTATTTTTCCGAAAAACGCGCCGATGCTCGACGAAGCCGCCAGCGACCTCGACGTCTGCACGCTTCCCTGCAGCGCCGACGTGGTGGATTCCACCAGCTGAATCGTCATCTGATCTCCCGCGTAACGCGCTTTGGCATCGCTGGCCACATCGCTCAGCCTTCCCGTCGGATTCCACAAGCTCCCGGTCGTCGCCACGTACGCCCGCTCCGGCTGAAACTGCGCAATGTACCCGTTCAGCGCGTCCGTCTTTGGCCGTTTGTTCTTTCCTTTCGCATCAACGCTTCCCGCGCTCAGCAGAATCGCCGCCGCGCATCCCATCGCTGCCGCCAATCGCAGCCTCGTCAGCCATTGTTCCGGCGCACGCCTCATCGCGAATCTCCTCAGAAACTCACCTGCACGGTCTGCTCGCCCGCCACCATGCCCACCAAAACTTTCCCGGACGGCACCGCGCGCACCCGCACTTCGTCACCGCTCCTGCCGCGCTCCAGAGGAATTCCCGTGCCCTGAATTCTCATCCCGCCAACCCGCACCACCAATTCCACCGGATCGCCCGGCTTCACCATCACCGGGCCAAGCGCGACGCCCCGGCTGGCGGCCACTCTCTCCGTTCTTGCGCTTACCGGCACGATCACACTCCGCTCCGGCACCGCACTCCGCACTCGCGTCCGAGCTTCGGCGCTTGGGCTCAAATTGCGCCGCTCGCTCAAATCGCCCAGATCAATCGTCCGGTCCACGCGCACCCAAAACGGCGGCACGCGCGGCTCCGACGTTACCCACACGAGAACTCGTGTCATCGCTCCGCCCGGTGCCGCCTGAATCTGCGTCACCTGCAACTGCGGCGCGCTTTCCGTCACGTCCACGTCCGCCGCCAGCTGCACGTCGCTCGCGGCCAGCGCTGCGCCCGTCGTCGCTCCATTCGCGCGCAGCGTCCGCTCGATCGCCGCTACCACTTCCTCGCGAGTCACGAGCCGCGTCCTCGGCGCGTTGCCTTGCGCCACCGCTCCGCCCGTCGTCACTAGCCCCCATGCGGCTAGCGTAGCTATCGCTGTGATCCGCCACGCATTCCCCGGTACCCGTCGCCGCCCGCGCCAAAAGGTCCTTCGCTCACTTTTCATGCCCTACCTCGCGTGTCCAGCCACTACGTCTGCAAATTGTTCACCGTCTGAAACATCTCATTCGCCGCTTTAATCACTTGCGAACTCGCCTCGTACGACCTTTGCGCCACAATCATGTTCACGAACTCCGTCACCACGTCCACGTTCGACTCTTCCAGCATTCCCTGCTGCACCGTTCCCAGGCCTTCCGCACCGCCCGGCGTTCCCACAATCGGATCGCCCGACGCGCCCGTCGTCTCAAACAAATTCGCGCCCATGCTGTTCAGCCCGCCCGGATTTTGAAACGTCGCCAGTTGAATCGAACCGACCTGCGCCGGCTGCTGCTGTCCCGGCTCGGTCACACTCACCGTGCCGTCGTTTCCAACCGTTACCGTCACCGCGTCCGGCGGAATAGTGATCGCCGGCTGCACCGGATTACCATCCTGCGTCACCAAATTCCCCACGTTATCGACCGTAAAGTTTCCCGCGCGCGTGTACGCGATCTCGCCGCTTGGCAGCAGCACTTGAAAATAGCCCGCGCCTTGAATCGCCAGATCGAGCGGATTGCCCGTCGAGTCGAAATTGCCCTGCTGCTGAATCACCTCCGTCGCCACAGGACGCGACCCCAGCCCCACCTGCAATCCCGCCGGAATCACGGTTTGCTGCGTGTTCGGAGCGCCCGGAGTCACCATGTTCTGATAAATCAGGTCCTCGAAATCCAGGCGCCGCCTGCGAAATCCCGTGCTGTTGGCGTTCGACAAATTGTTGGCAATGTTGTCCAGATTCATCTCCTGCGCTTCCATCCCGCTCGCCGCCGTGTACAAAGAACGAAACATGCTTCAGCCCCCTTGCAGATCTCCCGCTCGCCGGCCTGCTGTTGATTTCGCCAGACGATTCGCCGCTGCTTAATCCACCGCCAACTCCTGCACCGCCGTGCGGTTGAAATCGTCCAGAAAAATTGACAGCGCCTTCTCCATCATGTCCGCATGACGCTGCAGCACCAGCAGCGACACCGTCTCCTGAATCGCATTTAAGTTCGACGACTCCAGCATTCCCGAAGAGACCGTCGAATTCTTAGCAGGCTTTGCCGCGCCCGTCGGAGCTATAAAATTGGTGTTGCCCGCCGGCTCCAGTTGCGCGTCCGACGCAAACTCCGACACCTGCACCTGCCCGGCAATCGCTCCGTCCACCGAAACCGTTCCATCCGGCGCGATGCTCACAGTTCCCAGCGGCACCTGAATCGGCAAGTTTTTCGGGTTCAGCACCGCGTCGCCCTGCTCGTCCACGATCTCGCCCGCCGCGCTCACGTGAAACGCGCCATCGCGCGTGTAGCGCACTCCGCCCGCGGTCCGCACCGCGAAAAAGCCCGGCCCTTTGATCGCCAGATCGAGATTGTTTCCCGTCTGCTGCAAGTTTCCCTGCGCGAAATCGATGCTCGTCCCACCCAGCACGCCGTAATCATTGATCGCCGCGTTCAGCGGACTCATCGCCTGCGGCTCCTGGCTCGCCGTCACCGCGTTGTAAAATTCGTTCTGCCCGCGGTACCCAGTCGTCGACACATTCGCCAAATTGTTCGCTACCACGTCCAGCTCGTTCATCCGCGCCGCCAGTCCCGTGTACGCCGCATAAAATCCGCTGCCCATGTTTCTCCTCTTCGGATGTTATCCTTTGCAAGATGAGAGCCATCGCCGCACTTTCCGCTTCGCCCCGCACATCGCTGGTTTTAAATGAACTATCGCCGTGCTCTGTGCGTGCAACTGCCGGAACTCGGTCGCCGCCGGCATTTTTTGCCCCGCACGCTGATGTCATCCCGGCAGTTATTGCCGCTAATCCGCGACCGACGTCAGTTCACGGGCAATCGGTAAAGCCGCGGCAAATCGCCGGCTAGCCGACCAATGGTCCATTTGCCGAAGCTTTCCAAAAGTTGCGAGCACCTGGTCGCAATGAACGATCTGCTTGTTCGGATGCTCCGAGGCCATCGCTTGCAATCAGCTGTACTAGCTGTTATAAGACACTGATGATTCCGTTTCGCGTTTCCTTTGAACCGGGCGTGTCGCTCTATGAACAGGTAGTGTACGCGGCGAAAAAGGCGGTAGTCTCCGGCCAGATGTGCCCCGGTGATTCCTTTCCATCGGTGCGGGAGCTAAGTCGGACTTTAAAGATAAACCCGAACACCGCTCACAAAGTTGTAATGCAGTTGGTGGCGGAAGGGGTCATAGAGGTTCATCCCGGCATCGGGACTGTGGTGGCCAAGCGCACACCTTCGACCGTCGCCGAACGGAGCAATCTCCTTCAGAAAGAACTGGAGCAACTGATTGTCGAAGCCAAGCGGCTTGGCCTCAGCTTCGACGATGTGATTTCTGCAATTTCCCGACACTGGAAGCGATTGGATGGGGCGAAGAGATGGCTGAAATCATCCGCGCAGTGAGTCTGGTCAAGCGGTTCCGAAAAACTGTGGTCATCGACCATCTGGACCTGAATATTCCGGAAGAAAGCATCTACGGACTAATTGGTCCGAACGGAGCCGGAAAATCCACGACGATCAAGATTCTTGTCAACGCACTGCAAGCGACGGCAGGCCGTGCGGAATTATTTGGGCGAGATTCGCGATTGCTCACGCCAGAGCACTTCACACAAATTGGATACGTCTCGGAGAATCAGCAGCTGCCGGGGTGGATGACGGTCGCTGCATTCATGGATTACCTGCGGCCGTTTTATCCCAATTGGGATGCGCAACGCACGCAGGAGCTTTTACGGCATTTCGATCTCCCGACGGACCGCAGAATTCGCGAGTTGTCACACGGCATGCGCATGAAGGCTGCCCTGGCATCGTCGCTCGCTTATCGGCCGCGATTGATCATTCTCGACGAGCCGTTTACCGGCCTCGATCCGCTGGTACGTGACGAGTTGATTGAAGGAACGTTGCAAGCGGCGGAAGGCGCAACGATTCTGGTTTCCTGCCACGATTTATCGGACATCGAAACCTTCGTCACGCACATCGGGTATCTCGATCGCGGACGCCTGCAATTTTCCGAGGAGATGACTTCGCTCACCAACAGATTTAGGGAAATCGAGGTGTCGTTCACAGGCCGGTATCGCATGCCTTGCCCGTGGCCGGCGGCATGGCTGAATGTGGAACAGAGTGCGTCCGTCTTGCGATTCGTCGACTCGGACTACGATCAGCAGCGTACCACCGCTGCCGTCGAGCGTTTGTTTGTAGATCAGGCTCAGATCACAGCCAGGTGCATGCCTCTGCGTTCCATTTTTCTGACCCTGGCCAGAGCCGGACGAAAGGCGGCCTGAGCACATGCAACAAGCGATCCATATTTTCCGAAAAGATGTGCGTCATCTTTGGCTGGAACTTTCCGCGGTTTTGTTCCTGACCGCGGCGTTTTGTTTTGTCGGAGCGCGCCGCAGTTTAGCGCTCGATGTGCCGGGCACGGAAAGAACTGCTGCCTGGGCGCTCGTTACGTTTCTGTTGCCGCTGTCCTGGTGGATCCTTATTGCACGGCTGATTCATGACGAAGCCTTGCCTGGCGACTCACAGTTTTGGATCACCCGTCCTTACAACCGAAAAAGTTTGCTCGGTGCGAAGCTCTTGTTCATTCTGTGTTTTACCAACCTGCCGATACTGATCTCGGACGCGGTGATTTTGAACGCGTACCACCTGGCCCCATTCGCGGAATTGCCGGGCCTGCTTTGGAGCCAGGTACTTTTGACGATCGTCTTCCTGCTGCCGATTGTTGTCCTATCTGCACTGACCACTGGATTTGTGCAGTTGCTGGTTGCGATCCTCGTGGCATGGCTCGCCGGCCTTGTAGTTACGATCGCGGCGCCGGATCTGGTCTTGGCTCTTCCAAGTGGATATGGATGGATCAATGCCTACTTCGCGTTTATCGTGATTGGACTCGCGGCAGTGGTCATCCTGATCTGGCAATATCGCAGGCGTGGAACCGCTGCTGGCCGTGCTTTCGCGGTTATGGCCGGCGTTCTGATCCTTGCCGGAGCGGTATTCTTTCCCTGGTCCGATGCATTTCGAATACAGTCCTGGCTTTCAAATACACGTGTCAGCCAATCCGCGGTGCAGGCGAGCCCCGATTCGCAAAAGAACTGGTTGGACCGAGCCGAAGTGCAAGGAGACGGCAGCCTGCATCTCGAACTCCCGATTGCGATCACTCGTTTGCCGCTGGGCATGGTCGCTAAAGTGGAAGGATTCTCTCTCCAGTTGCGGGCGCCCGATGGGACCGCACGAGAGGTGAGGCAGCTTCCGCTGAACCATCCGAGCGAAGTGAATCAAGAATTCTCTGTGACGGCCACCCTGGATCGCGGGTTCTACCAAAAGGTGAAAGACGAACCGCTCGCGGTGCGCGGCAGGTTATATCTGACGCTCTTCGGTAACCGACATGTCGCACGCGTGCCATTCAGCAATCGTTTTGTTCGGGTGCCGAACGTTGGCGAGTGTGAAGCAAGCCAAGTTCCTGGGAAGCGGAGTTATTTCGTGATTTGCAACTCGGCATTCCGGGCCCCGCCTGTCTTGACGTCCGTCCGCTTCATAGAGACTTCTGCAAATAGTGCGTTTCCGGGTCTGACGCCTGGCTCGCCGCCGGCCGGAATTTCTTACTCTCCCTTGCCCGCGGAGCCGGGCATCGATCCCGTTAGCCAGGCAATCTCGCTCTCGCCGCCGGCAATCTCGCTCTCGCCGAATTCCTCAGACATAACCGGCGCCGTGGTCGACACGCAGGAACCGCTGATTCACCTTGAGCGAACTTTCGAGTTAGGGAATTTGCGTCTTCGTGACCTGGAACAACGCGGACTTTCTGCTTCGCGTTAGTTGTGCGATTTGTGAACCAGGAAGGGAGAAGCTCCGTTTTCTGCATCGCCAACTACATTCGTGTGCAGCTGCGGCGATTTCATACAAATCGCAGTCAAGCAATCGGCGAGTGGCCGATAAACGGAGTTATCGGATATTTCAAGTAGTCTTTGATTCGTCCGCTTAGCCTCCGCGTAGCCATGGGCTATTCTTCCGATTACAAGTCTTCGTTCGTTGGTAAAATCGCATACTAGCCATGGCGACGTCGCCAAATTTCGCCCTCTGCGTCGCGCTAATTCTGTCACTCAGCGCATTCGTCGCCAGTTTCGCCCGCGCTCAAGCTCAATCGACCCATCCCACTCAGCCGACTAGCCACGAGCTAGTCAGCCTTTGGTATTGACACGTGCAATTCGTAGTGCTAAGTAGTTAGCACATATGCTATAGGCTTAGCAGGAGTCGCAAATGAAAACACTCGCAACCGAAGGGCTTACGAGGCGGGAACGCCAGGTCATGGATGTCCTTTATAAACTCGAACGGGCGACGGTCGGCCAGGTGCTTGCTGGGCTCAAAGATAAGCCAAGTTATTCCACGGTGCGCGCTCTGCTTGGAATCCTTGGAAGTAAGGGCCACGTTCGGCACGAGGAGCACGGGCTCCGCTACGTTTACATCCCCGTGGTGTCGCGCGATCTGGCGCGGCGCTCAGCGCTTCGGCATGTTGTGGAAACCTTCTTTGACGGTTCTGTGGAGCAAGTAGTGGCCGCTTTATTGGGCGGCGTGGTTCTCAAGCCATCACCTCAGGAACTGGAAAGGCTCAGAGAAATGGTGGCCAAGAGCAGAAAGGACTGATTGTTATGAGCTGGTTCACCATCAGCCCTTCGTCTCTACCCGCCCTGCTTATAGCGGTCACGATCAAGGTCACGATTCTCTTTGGCCTGTCGTGGATAATCGTAATTGCTCTAAGGAATAATTCTTCTGCTCGCAGGCATCGCGTATGGGCTGCCCCGAGGTCAACACGCGGGCACTAGCGCGCTACCGCTCGCATTGCCCTTTCAGCAACGTGTCATCGCTTCTTATGACTGTCGTAAGGCGCGTTCTGCGGCGTGGCCGTCCCGGCCAGGTACCGGATCGAAAAGGCCCATTGCAGCCCTGCATGTTCGCGTCGCCAGATCGGTACACGGTCGAGTAGAACGCCTCGTAACTTGTTGCAAACAAACGGCCGGGTATCACTCAGATCGCTACACTCTCTTTGCGTGTCCTCGACGCGGTTTTGGCTCGCGAAACTGCGGTTCCGATGCGCCGAGGATTTCCCGAGCGCACGATACGTGTAAATAGCTGAATGGTTCTCTCGACGAGAACTGATCGCTCTTTGAAAACTAAATGACGCTGCAGGGAGAGCCGGTGGGGTGTCTTGAAAAAGAACGCGGCCAGCGGCTCATTCTCTCTCTTCTCGAGCAGCCGCGAGAGCTTCTAGCGCTTCGCGCTCAGCTCGTCGCGTTGCCGAGGCGCGCCGGGCAGCCGCGAATGGACGGTAGGAATCAGCGCGAGGAAATCTCGCACCAGCATTTCCGTCAACTCGGCTGCTTCCGTTCCGGCGCTCGCGGCCAAACAAACAGCACCGATCGAATCTGCTGTGTTGCCGCTGCCGAGTCCCAATAGCCGGACGAAGCTAGCAAGGTAAACTGACTCGGGCGTCCATGCAGCGGCCGACGCCGCGTAGGAGGCGGCAACGTTTTCGCTGGACACCCGGGCATCGCCGTCCGCTCGCTCTTGCGACTTCTCAAAAGCCGGCCACGCGTGCAGCAGCACTCGCAGCCGTTCCGTTCCCAGGACGATGGCCGCTTCCTCCACGCTGCTCACCGAGTCGTGCGGCAACAGCTGCAGCGATGCTGCAATCCGCCTCACCGCGTACGCGAGCGAAACATGCAAACGAATCTCGTCGCTCACGCGAGTCAGGTCAATCGGATCTTCCGCCAACAGTTCCGCCAGCCGCGCCGCGCGATCGCCAACTTCCGACACGTTCAACGCGCTTTTCCGCACCTCTGGCGCCGCGGCTCCAAGTTCGTTGGCGGCGTCGGAATGGGATAAGAATTTCGTCTCGCGAATGTCGTTCTGTGTTGCGATTGGCATAAGCTCCTCCGGCCGACGAAGTCGCCACAAGGAGGTTATCGGCTTCGCGACGAGGAGCCTTTAGGTTATTGGCAGGTGGAAACCTCATCGCGCGATGGGAGACACGCGCACGCAAGCGCCGCAGCGGCATCGACAAAAAGTGCCCTCGCAGCGCCACTCTTCGCTACTCCAAATTGCCCCGAGGCAGCCGGAACAGAAAATCCCAGGATTGCTCGGACGCTCGCAACCGCACCCACAAAAATCGCCGCGGTCGTGCCAACATCAGTTCGTCGGCGCCCAATTTCACGGCGTAATCGCGGATCGTGTGCGCCATTTCCCGCGCGTCCCACAGCGTCTCAAACACAATTTCAGTCGGCCGATGTGCCGCGCGCACCTCATCGAGCGCGTGTTCCACGGCCGCTTCAGTCGCCACGCACGGCTCGGTACGGCCGCCCGTCAGTTGTCCGATGGCGTACAGCGCGGTGTGATCGATGTCCTCGGCGAAAGCGACGAATAGCATCTGGCTCGCCGGCAAATAGCGCACTGGAATCATGCGTGACGATTCCAGGAGCGCGTACGGCAACAACCCGGCGCACTCGCGATAGCGGAAATCGCGCTCCAGCGGAAACGTGGCACAACCCCACTGCGCAGCCAACGCCGCGGACACATCCGTTGCCGACGCTACGCCAAGCCGGACCAGCCAGTGCCCCAGCCGTTCCGCGCCGGAGCTGCGCTGCGCCTCGAGCGCCGATTTCAATTGTGCGTCCGTGATCACTCCGCGTCCGAGCAGCAACAACCCCAGCGGCACGCGGTGCAGCCGAGGCAGCGGCTCCTCGGGTAACTTCAGCAGCCCCGCGAAAATATCCGTCATCGCCTGCTCGAAGCAGTCGAGACTGCAATACCAGCGTCCCTGCAGAGTGACGCCTTCTCCCTTGCGCCAAGGCATCAGCCGCCGCAACGAATTGCGCGATGGGCAGCTTGGATTTTCGCACTCCAAGGACGCTCCTCCCTCGAAGCTTGTGCGGACCGAATCACGCCCCGAAAGTTCGCGCGCTGCTAGGTTTCCAATGACTCGATCCGCTGCTGCGGCTGCACGATATCCGTGATGCGCAGTCCATAATTACCGTCCACGATCACCACTTCTCCACGCGCGATTACTCGCCCGGAGACGAGCAGTTCCGCGGGCTCCTGTACCTTCCGATCGAGCTCCACGACGGAGCCCGGACGCAACTCCAGAATTTCGCGCAAAAGCATGTCGCGTTGGCCGAAGCGCAGGCTCGCGTCCAACTCCACATCGAGCAGCAAATCGAGGTTGGCGGGCATCGGCGCAGAGTATTCGCCACCCGCGGTTGCATCTGGCGGCGCGTCGATGACTGGCTGCTCTAGGCCCGATGAAGGCGTATATTCTGGCGTTGGCGGCGGTTCCGGCGACCCCGCCGTGGCGAGCGGTTGGGCTGGCGGAATCGCCGCTTCTGGCGCGGCGTTTGCTTGCTGATTGTCGCGAAAAGATGCCAGCGAGTCTCGAAGGTCGGCGTTCAGCAGCAGTGTCCATTGTAGCGGCGCGATTTCAGGTGCCTCGAAAATCCACGCGGCGTAGCCGGCTGGCGTCCAATCCGGCTCGCTTCCCCGCTGCGATTGAAATTGCGGCTCCCCGCCATATTTCGATTTGCAGGCGGTAGCGGCAACGCCTGCAAATTGCCGGAACGTTTCCTGCAGCGCGTCGGTGTGCGTTTCATTGAATGCGGCCGAGCCATCGAGCGGTTCTCCGGCGAGCGATCGGGCCAGGCGCACACCATCAGAGCGCGTGAACTGGAAAGCGAATTCTCCGGCCACGCTGCCGCTCGCCTGGAAGCGCATCCACGAACTTTCGCCGGAGGCGGCAACGGCGGTTCCGGCCGCGCCGGGAGGACGCGGAGTGGCCATAAACGGCTTGCCATGCAGCGACTCGAGAACGCGCGAGGTAGCATCCGCCCAGATTTGCGCGAATTCCTGATCGCTCACGGAAATTTCGGGCAGTGCGCCGGTACTCACTCGTGCTCCTTAGGCAGCACACCGGGAACGGGTAGTCTGCTCTGGGTCAGAGCGGCGCGCGTGGGGCCGCAACTGACCGGCGCGCCGCTGAAAATAGGCTCGCCGTTGATGGAAATCATCATCGGCGCTTCCAGCGAGTGCCGCAGCGGGAGAACTTGGCCAAGCTCCAAATCGACAATGTCGCGGATGCGCAGCGGCACGTGCGCGAGATCGAGGTCCATTGTTACGCTCGCTTCGAGAAGACGGTCGCGAATCCGCGCGGCGCTATCTTCCGAGCGCCGGCGGCGGTGGACCAAACCCTGCTGGGAAAGCTTTCGCAGTAACATGTTGGAGACGACCGCCGGAAAGACCAGATTCAGCACGCCGCGAACATCCGTCAATTGAATTTCGAAGCTCACGTTGAGCACGCGCTCGCCGGGAGGCAGTAAGCTCATTGTTTGCGACGGTTTTAGGCGCGGACCTGCTGAAAACTCGATCAGCCAAGCGATTTGCCAGGTGGATTGCAGCTCGCGCCACAGTACGCCGATTACCGTGGTGGCAATCTGCTCTTCGATTTCGGTGAGGTCGCGGGGCTCATCGAGACTGTGTCCCGGACCGCCCAGCAGCAAGTCGATCATCGGAAAAACCAGCGATAAATCCATTTGCAGCGCCGCCGTTTCTTCCGTGGGCATCAACAGGGCGGTGGAAAAATAAGTTTGTTCCGGAAGCCGCCCGAGAAATTCGCTGTAAGCGAGTTGCTCGACCGCCACCAAACTCATCTGAAACCCGACGCGCAGGTAGGCGCCCAGAGAGTTGGAAACGTTGGGGGCAAAATTATCGTGAAGCGAGGTGACCTGGCGAACCTGGTTTTTGCTGAGCTGGCCGGATTGGCGAAAGTCACACGTTTGCACGGCGCGACGGCGGACTTTAAGCGCGGGAGGGGAAACCTTGGCACTGCGGAATAAATGCTCGATTTCTTCCTGCTTCAGGATTTTTTCCATGCGTTCGCCTCCACGGGAGCTTGTCCGTGCAAAAAGGTGGCAGCGTGCCCGGGATCTTGTCTTAAGCGCACCGGCAGGGTTTCCACCAACTCGCGCATGCGCACGCGAAGCCTGAGCAGCGCTGCGGTATGTATCTGCGAAACGCGCGATTCACCGATCTTGAGCACCGCGCCGACTTCTTTCATGGTCAGTTCCTCGTAGTGGTAGAGAGCGAGGACCTGCCGCTCGCGGTCCGGAAGTTCTCCAATGGCGCGTTCCAGCAGTCCGTTCATTTCCGAACGCAGCGCCTGCTGATACGGATCGTTTTCCTCGCCGACCGCGCGCGGCTGCGCCACCTCATCACCCGATGATTCATTGGCTTCCGATTGCAGACTGCCTATATCCAGGCCGCGCAGATCGCCGAGGAGTTGCTGCAAGCTTTCCAGGCTGATGTTGAGCTCCGCGGCAATTTCAGGCTCGCTTGGGTCGCGGCTGAGGCGCGCCTTGCAATCGGAGATGGCCTGTTCCATGCGGCGCGCCTGACGGCGCAAAGCTCGCGGGCTCCAGTCGACTTGACGGAGACTATCGAGAATCGCGCCGCGAATGCGAAATTCGGCGTAATGCTTCAACTGCACGTTTTTGCCTGGATCGTACTTCCGCACCGCGTCCATCAGGCCAAGAATTCCGGCGTGCACCAGATCTTCGAGCAGCACTTGTGGAGGCAGACGGTCGTGAATGCGCCGCGCGATGTATTGCACCTGCGGCAGGTGCTCGATGAGCAGTTTTTCGCGCTGCCTTTCATCGAGCGGCGCGGGCGGCGCGACGGATTGTTGGATCATCTCGTTCACAGGGACCCTTTCAAACCACACCAAGACTGCGCACGGCGCTTCATTGCACTACCCCCAAAGATTGGACGGACACCACCGGCGGAATTTCCGCGGGTGAGAGAACCACGATGCGCGGCACAAACGGCTCGAGAAGCCGCCGCAGATGGAAGCGTGCGGGACTGCTGCAAAGGACGATGGGCGAAGCCACTGCAATCTGCTCCCCTGCGACGCGGCGAAGTCCGTCGAGGACTCGGCGCAAAAAACCGCTTTGCGGGGCCGGAGGGCGAGCCGCAGCAGCCGCCGGCTCGAAAGCGCGGTTGATTTCATCTTCGAGCGCCGGATCGAGCGCCAGCACCTTGAGTTTGCCGTCGTCTTGCAGCAGCGGCTGGACCAGAGCGCGTCCCAACGCCTGACGAGCGGCTTCAACCAGCGAGACGATGCTGCGATTGACGGCGGAAGCGTCGATCAATGTTTCGAGAATGCTGGGCAGATCGCGGATGGAAACTTGTTCCCGCAGAAGCTGCTGGAGAATTTTCTCGACTTCACCCAGGCTGAGCACGCGCGGCACCAGCTCTTCGACGAGCTTTGGCTGCGACTCGGAAAGCGCGTCGAGCAGACGCTTGGTTTCCTGGCGGGTGAGAACTTCGTGCGCGTGGCGGCGAACTACTTCGGCGAGATGCGTGGCGATCACAGAGGTCTGCTCGACCACTGCATACCCCGCGCCCAGGGCGGTATCCCGCATGTTTGTGGGAATCCATCGCGCAGGAACACCGAAGGCAGGCTCGCGTGTTTCGATGCCCTGAATCGCGGGCGGTGACGATTCCGAACTGATGGCCAACAACCAATCCTGGTAGGTTTCGCCGCGCGCGATTTCAACGCCCCGCAGCCGGACGACGTATTCGCGCGGCTTTAGACGCATGTTGTCCGTAATGTGAATGGCAGGAACAATGAAGCCGAGCTCGGTGGCGAGATGGCGGCGGAGAGCGCGGATGCGCGGCAGCATCTGGCCGCCTTGTTTCTGATCGACCAGAGGAATCAGCCCGAAGCCGACTTCGACACTGATGTCGTCGAGCTTCAACAGGGATTCAAGTTGTTCCTGCGCGTTGGGCTTGCGCTCGATTTCCGATTCTTTGCCGGCGAGCGGCGCGGCAACCTCCGAATTTCGGTAGCCCAGATAGGCCACGGAGCCAGCAAGAAGCAGAAAGGAAAACTTCGGCAACCCGGGAATTAGCGCCAGGCTGGTCATCACTCCAGCAGCAAGGTACAGGGTGCGCCGCTTGCCGAAAAGCTGGCGGCCGACTTCCGTGCCGATAAGTTCGTCCGAGGTCGCGCGAGTGACCACGATTCCGCCAGCCACGGATACCAGCAAAGATGGGATCAGAGTTACCAGGCCATCGCCAACGGTCAAAATGGTGTAAGTGGTGAGTGCGTCTTGCAGCGTCATACCGTGCTGAAATACACCGATCAGGAATCCGGCGATGATGTTGATGGCGGTGATCAGAATGGTCGCAAGGGCGTCGCGCTGACTGAATCGCGCAGCGCCGTCCATCGCGCCGTAAAATTCGGCCTCGCGCGCGATTTGCTCACGGCGGGCGCGGGCGGTGCGCTCGTCGATCGCCCCGGAGTTGAGATCGGCGTCGATAGCCATCTGCTTTCCCGGCAACGCATCGAGAGTAAAGCGCGCGGAAACTTCCGCGGTGCGCACTGCACCATGATTGATGACCAGATATTGAATCGCGATGAGCGCGAGGAACACCACGAATCCGACCACATAATTGCCACCCACGACGAACTGGCCGAATGATTCGATCACGTGGCCGGCGGCGGAAGTTCCTTCGCTGCCATGAAGCAGAATGCGCCGCGTGCTAGCGAGATTGAGCGACAGACGAAACAGCGTGAGCAACAATAGCAGCGTGGGGAAAACGGAAAACTGCACGGGCCGCAGAATTTGCAACGCGGAGAGCAGTACCAATACCGCAAGGGTGATGCTGGTAGCGAGCAGGACGTCCAAAAGAAAAGCTGGAATGGGCACCAGCATAACGAATACGACGGCAACAGCAGCGATCGGCAAAAACCAATCGCGGTTGGGTTTGCCTCCTGCAAGCGTGTTGGCGGTAGAAGCCATATTCGCGGATTACCTTTGCGGCCCTTTTCCAGGAACTGGCCGCGGCGCGCCGGACGGATTCGCGCGCCGGGCATCGGCTTCGGCACGCATGCGCGCTTGGGCGCGGTAAATGAAAGCCAGCACTTCAGCGACGGCGGTGTAGAGTTTTGCGGGAATCGTGCCGCCGACCTCAACGGTGCGATAGAGCGCTTGCGCCAACGGGCGATTTTCAACGATGGGAACTTCGTGCCAGCGCGCTTCGCGCTTAATTTTCTGGGCCAGAGTGCCGCGTCCTTTGGCCAGCACCAGAGGGGCGGGCATTTTTTCGGGGATGTATTCGAGCGCCACGGCAAACTCGTCCGGATTGGTGATCACCACGGTGGCGCGCCGGACGTTCTGCATCATTTGGCGGCGGCGCAAATCGCGGCGGAGACGCCGGACGCGGCCTCGCGTGGTGGGATTGCCTTCCAGCTCCTTAAACTCGTCGCGGATTTCCTGCTTGCTCATGCGCAGGGAGCGCTCGTAATTCAAGCGCTGCAGTCCGTAATCGGCAGCGGACCACGCCAGCAAGACCATCCCAGCCTTCCACGAAAACTCGTACAGCAGGTTCCCCAGCCAATGCATTTCCGCGGGAAGGCCCATCGAGGTGGCGTGGATCAGTTGCAACCAATCGCGGCGAAGGATCGCGAACGCTATGTAGAGCAGAAACGCCGCAGGGATCAGGGACTTCAGCAACGGGCTCAATCCACCGACGGAGAAAATCCGCGAGAGATTGTTCGCCGGGTTGAACCGCTCCCATTTCGGCTCGAATGCCAGCGGTGTGACCACAAAGCCGCCCTGCGCCGCCAAGCCAAACGCGGAAACAGCGAATGCGGCGGCCAATGGCGGCCCGGCCCAAAGAATCGTGTCCATCGTGGTCCAGTGCAGCGCCGGCAAAAACGCGTTCACGCTAGAGGACGAAGCCGCGTCCATCAAGTTGCGGAATAGCCCGCGCCACGCGGGCAGCCAGCCTCCCTGAGCCCAACGCAAAAGCACAGCTACCGACAGTAGAGCCAGCGCCGCCGGCAAATCCCGGCTGCGGGCAAGCTGGCCGCGCTCGAGGGCTTTTTTCCTCCGGCGGGGAGTGGCTCGTTCTGTCTTTTGCTCATCGGCCATCAGGTGGCTCTCCTAGCGAGCTATGAACAGCAAGCGTTGGACATCGGCCAGCGCGTGGTAGAAATAATGCGCCAGCGCGCCGGGCCAAAATGCGACGGCACCGAAGAGCACCGCCAATCCGACGAGCACTTTGGCGGAAATGCCGAAAAACATGGCCGGAAATTGCGGCGACGCCTTGGACACGAAACCAACTGTCAAATCGACGAGCATGGTGGCCAGCACAACCGGAAAGGCAATTTCCGCACCGATCAGCCACATCGCTCCGGCCATGCGCAGCAATTCGGTGGCGGCCAACCGCGTCACGACGAAACCGCCGATCGGAATCATGCGAAAACTGGCGGCCGTGGCGCGCAGCAGCCAGCGCTGAATGCCCAGCTCCATGAAAACCAACAAGGCAAAAAGCTCGTGGAACGAGCCGAGCACGGTGGTTTGCACCTGGGTGTTGGGGTCGATGATGTTGACCAGCGAAAATCCGAATTGGAAACCGATGATTTGCCCGGCGAGCTCCATGCCGTCGAAGACGAACTGCGTGGTGAATCCGATCATCAAGCCGATAGCCGCTTCGCTGAGCGCCATGGCCGTCCACTGGCCGATGCTGTGCGCCGCCGGTGCGGTGCCAGGCGCGTACACGGGCAGCAGGAGCACGGTGAGAATCAGCGTGAGCCCCGCTTTCACCTGGTTGGGCAGCGACGCGTTGCCGAAAAAGGGCGCGAAGGTCATCAGACCTCCGACGCGGACGGCGACGAGCAGCGCGCGGCTGAGAAACGCACCAATCAAAGTTCTCTCCCGAAATGTTCATTGCACGAAGTGGCGGAAATTGCCGAAAAGCGTCACGGTAAACATCACCAAGCGGCGCATCATCCACGGCGTAAGCCAAAAAGCGAACGCTCCTACCGCCGCGATGCGCGGCACGGTGGAAAGGGTGGCGTCCTGCATGGAAGTAAGCACCTGACCCACGCTGATCAGCGCGCTCACCAGCATGGCCGCGGCTAAGATCGGTGCGCTGACGAGAAACGCGATTTCGAGCGTCGAGCGCGTGATTTGAACCACCTGAGCCATGGACATGAATGCGCCTCACGAAAACGTTTTCAGTAACGAGCCGACCACCAGGTTCCAGCCGTCGGCTACCACGAACAGCAAAATTTTCAGCGGCGTGGAAATGATCACCGGGGGGAGTTGCAGCATTCCGACCGACGTGGTGATCGCCGCGACCACCATGTCCACCACCATAAAGGGCAAGAAAAGCACCGCCCCAATCTGAAACCCCGCTTTCATTTCGGACAAGATGTACGCGGGAATGACCACGCGCATGGGCAGGTCGGAAGGCTCGCGAGGGCGTGGAATCTGCGCCATTTCGGTGAGCAGCGCGAGATCTTTTTCGCGCGTAAACCGCAGCATGAAATCGCGCACCGGGACGGAACCGCGGTCGAGGGCCTGCATGGCGGTGATGCGATGCGCTTCGAGCGGAGCGATGGCCACGCGATTGATTTGCACACCGACCGGCTGCATCACGAAATACGTCAGAAATAGAGCCAGGCCGATGAGCGTCTGGTTGCTTGGCGTGTCCTGCGTGCCGAGGGCCTGACGCAGAAAGTGAAACACGATCAGGATACGCACGAAGGGCGTCATGGAAAGCAGCAGCGCTGGCAGCACCGTGAGCAGCGTGAGGACCACGACGATGGTCCACGTGGAACTGTCGGAAATGGGCGGAAGGCGCAACGGCAGCGCGGGCAGCGATTGGGTCTGGGCGCAGGCGGACGCAGGCCACGCGAGGAGAACAGCGGCGGCAACAGAAAGACGTGTGATTAGCGCGGAACATGGCATGGGTTCGCGGGCTGGCGGCTCGCATCAGCGCGCCGGATCGTCGTCCTCCGCATTTTTCTGATCTGCGGCGGGCGAAGTCGAGAGCTGTGCCAGCAGAGCAATCGAATTTGTGGTGCCGCCGACGAGAAACTCCTGCCGCCGGTAACTGACCACGGCGAGGTAGCCACGATTTCCGAGTGAAAGGGTCTCGCAAACGCGCAAGCCGCGCGCGCGACGCCGCCATACGTGGCTGAGGCCCAGGCTTGAGAGCCGCGCGAACGCCGTGCGCAACAGATCGAGAGCTGAGACATTCGAAATGGGAATGCTTTGTGGTTCCATTTCGATTTTTGTTTTCAGCGTCATGGAGATCCTCAGGCCAGTTCCGCTACGCGCACGGCCAGCTTCTCTCCCACCACCTGAAACTCGCCCCAACCAATCAGCGATCCACCGGCCCTCAAAGGCACGTTCGATTCAACCGGTTGAGCGGTAGCGACGATCGAGCCTCTCTCGAGGCGAAACAGCTCGCGAACCGTCAAGCCCACGATGGTCGCGTCGACAGCGACGATCGTCGACACGTGCAGAAAACCAGCCCAGGGATCGGAAGTCGTCGGGGCCTGCGCAAGCGGTGCGGCTTGCGCGGACGGTTCGGCGACGGATGTGCTGGATGGCGCCATGGCTCAGTGCTGCACCAAAAATTCGGTGAAATAAACGTCGCGGCACTGGATGTCGGGGAGGCGCTGTTGAATCGCCGCAAGGATCTGGTCTTTCAGTTTTGCTTTGCCCGTAGGCGTCAACAGATCTCCCACATTCTCAGTTCCTAGAACGGTAAGGATGGTGTCGCGCAAGGGCGCAATCACGTCCTTGTCGCCATCGACCTGTGCCGCGACGCCCAAGCCCAGATCAATGCCCACGCGGAGGTAGCCGGTGTCCGAATCGCTACCTTGCAGGTTCACAACGAAGCTTTCCAGGTGCAGAACGGACTTGACCTCGGTCACGTTCGCGTCGGTCGGCTTGCTCTGCGCCGAGGCGGAACGGTGCCAGAGCCACCCACCAGCGACGAGTCCAATACACAACAGCGCTGCAACCACGAGCAACGGTTTCTTGCCACGGGACTTTTTCTTCGGCTTCTTGGGCGCATCGGGCGCTGCAACAGGGGCTTGAGCCATGGCTTCGCCGAGAGATATGCAATTGGCAAACCGAAGGGCCAGTGCACCCGAGAATCTTTGCCGTCGCGCGGAACGACGCGCAACATGCTGTTATTGCGAGGGTTTATGCACAATTGATGCACGCAAGACGGCGCGGAAAGTTGACGGAGCCGCACCGTCTATCTCGTCAGCTTAAAAAAAATCTAATGAAGAGCGTCTCGCAATCACCGGATACGCGTGAACTTTGATTCGCTCGACTCCGGAGTACGCAGCTTTTTGCCGTTTACTGAATCATGTTGATCGTGTCTTGCGTGATCGTGTCCAGAGTCGTTACCACCTTCGCGTTGGCCTGGAATCCGCTTTGAGCCAGGATCAAGTCAGCGAATTCGGTGGAAATATCGACGTTAGATTGTTCGAGCGCGCCACCGGAAAGCGTGCCGCGTCCTCCTGTCCCAGGCGCGCCGACGCTTGGCGCCCCGGAAGCCAAATTGGCGACGAACTCATTGGCGCCGACGCGGCTCAAACCCTGTTCATCGGCAAACGTGGCAAGCAAAATTTGGCCGAGCGCCTGAGTCTGGCCGTTGCTGAACGTGCCTTGAATGGTGCCGTCGGAGCCGATGCTGAAGCTCACTAGCGAGCCGCTGGCGAAGCCGTCCTGCTGCGTGGCGGAAGTCGATGACGGCCCGGAAACCTGCGTTAGCAGGCTATTACCGCTAGTGTCGTTTAAATTCCAATCGAACGTCAGCGTGTTGGCCCCATCGTCGAGATTGGCTGCCGACATTGAGATTGGGCCGGCCGGGCCCGTAAGCTGGCCCGCGCCGTTGAACGCCAAACCGGTCGCGCCCGTCCCGCTGGCGATCACCACCGGAGACGTGGCACCAGTTACATCGGCCGCGGGAATGGTGGCGGAATAGCTCCAGGCATTCGCGGCGGTTTTCGTGAAGGTGAATGTAACCACGTGCGACGCGCCGAGCGAGTCGTAGACAGTCAGGGGCGTGCTGAACGTGCCGCCCACGGCCGTACCCGAATCCAAATTGACGCTGAGTTGCGCGTTGGCGGTCGCTTTAGGCGGATTAATCAAGCCCGTCGAAATTGTCAGAGGTCCGGGAGTCTGGCTGGGGCTGATCGCGCCGTTCACTGCTGCGAAGCCCTGAATCTCGGAGCCGTCCGGCGCTACCAGCAGTCCGTTCGCCGTGAGGGATAAATTTCCCGCACGCGTGTAAACCTCCTGGCCGTTGTTGACGCCGATCAGGAAGCCATCGCCTTGAATCGCCAGATCCGTGGGAACGCCCGTGGATTCGGTATTGCCCTGCGTGAAATTGGCTGGCACCGAGCCGACCTGCGTCCCGGCACCGACCTCAAGCGGATTTCCGTCGCCGCTGCTCCCTATCTGCTGGTAAAACAAATCCTGAAAGGACGCGGCGGCGCTCTTGAACGCCGTGGTATTCAGGTTCGCCAGATTATTTGAGATCACTGAAAGATCTTGCGAATCGGCGTTCAGTCCGGACAAGGCTGTCGCAAAAGATGGCATGGTCTATCTCCTATAGGATTGAAGTCCCGGCTGGCTGCTGTGATGTCACGTTTGCTGCCGAGCTAGTGGGTTGAGTTGGGTCTGTTGCCGAGGGCTGCGCAGCCTGCGACAAAGTTTGATTGATGTTGATCAGCTGTTCGAGTTGGTTGAACTGCACGAGCTGGGTGACAAAGGTGGTCGGATCGGTCGGGTTCAGCGGATCCTGGGCGCGAAGCTGCGCGGTCAAAAGCTGAATGAACGAGTCTCCCGTCAGTTCGTTGCTGGAAGACGAAGAGGAACTCGATGAATTGGTTGAGCCGCTTGTGGCGTCCGCCGCCTGCGGTTGGAACGGATTCACGGCACCGATTGAGGACATTGCTTTTCTCCTATGCTCGCCATTCGCTACACGTGAATGCTCAAGCGCCCCTCGGCATAGTTCCCTGCCGAAATCGCGCTCGCGGAGCTCTGACCAACTCTTGCGACGAGCGAGTCGCCTTCGTAACCTGCGGGACCTGACGGGGCGAGTGGCGATTGCCAGCTCCGCTGGTTTTGCGGAGACTGCCTCCCCATATCCATTTGGTTTCCGGTAGAGCCGCCGAGAACGGATATCTGCTCGACATGTAGGCTATGTTCGGAAAGCGCGTGCTGCAGCGCCGGTAGATCGCTCGCCAGAAGCGACTGCACCTCCGGGCGTTGCACACCGATCGTCGCTGTGACTGTGCTTTGGCGCACCATGGCGTGGACGTCCACCGCGCCCAGCAAGTCCGTGCTCATAACGATGTGCATTTCGGCGCCGCCGCCGTGTTGATACAGCTGGCTCGCTTGCACCGCATCATTCAAGGACGACTGCGCGGCTGACGGCAATTGCGCAGGCCGCGAGGTAACCGACGGCAAAGAATTCTGCGGAGCTGACGCCGGTTGCAGCGAACTCAACGCCGCCGCTGATGCGCTGGCCGGCGTTTCCGTCGAACCGGAGGGACCGGCCGGCGCATGCAGTGGCCCGCTAACAGCCGCTTGCGCAAGCCCGGCGGTTTGCGCGGCGGCTGAATTGGAATCCGAAGATTTTGGATCGCTGGACTGACCGTCTGAGCCTGTATGGCTTGAGCCCGAAGCATCCGCCGGCGCGGAAACCGTTTTCGCCGAATCGGATGCTGCCAATTGCAACGTACCGTGGGTGGATGATGAAACACTGATGCCTGGGGACTGCGCTGCGGTCGCAACCTGCAGCGGCAAGAATTGCAATCGAGGCGCGCCCGAGGTGTCCGCCGCGCTCGCCGCGTGCATGGGATTGCTTGTCGGTTCTCCTGCGCGCGCTGATTGCGAATTCTGGACATCGATTATCGCTACACCGATTCCTGAAGCCCGTGAATCTAGGCCTATTGAATTCGCATGCGGGCTTGTAATTCCTGAGGCGTCCGGTGCGCGTCCAGCGGCACTCAATGAAGTTTCGTCGCGCGCCGAAGTTGCAGTCGCGTCAAGCGCCATTTGTAAAGCGACTGCGGGGTCCGCTAGCAGATCTCGAGTGAAAAGTCGTCCATCGGTGGCCGCGGAATTCTGCGATGCGCCCAGCAGCGCCGAATCGGGCACAGCCGACGCCGGTGCAGATTTCGACTGCGAATCTCGTGCTGTATCGGGCGAATGCGACTCCGCTGGATTGGCTGATTGGGAATCAGAAGGCTGGAGACCGCTTGATTTCGCCGCAAGCGCGGCCGGCGGCTCGTCCAAGCCATCGATCCAAGCAGATGCTAACGCACCTCCTGGCAGCGATTCGACCAGAGTTTCACTTCCGGTGGAAATCGGCGAGCTTCCGTCGGCCGAATGGGCGCCGGTCGAAGCGTTCTTTGCCGACGGCCGAGCCGCCGCCTCCGGTTGCGCCGGAGCGGCGATTGCCGGGTTTGTTTGGGCCGCGGATCCTGCCGGTGCCGATCCGTGAGGCTTACCGTGCGAAGGCGTCGCTCGATTGCCATTCGGGATGGACGTTTTGGACGGGGCCGACGCCGCGCTTTCATGCGCCGCGGTTTTCGCCGAGAGAACGGAGTCAAACGATCTAGGCCGCGAGGGATCTGAAGTTGAGGCTCCGACGCCCAAAGACGGCAACGTGGCCGTAACCTGCGGCGAGGCATGTGCGGCGATAACTAGCATAGATAGTCCATTAGCCATTGCACTCATGCAAGGCGCGAGCCGAACCCCGGTTCCCAATGCCTTCGAACGGCGCGCGGGACGATGTTGTTGGAATTGCGGGTTTTGAGGTCGTTTCCGGCGCGCTGGAAACTTGGGGACTACTGGGAAAGAAACCAGGAAGCGGCAAGATTTGCCGGCGCCGCCCGGCAAACTTTATTCAGCGAGCGGGTTACCATGGCGCAGAAGATAAAGCTCGTCCTGCACGCGCTGTTCGCGCCGGGCCTGCTCGCGGAGATATTCGTGAAACTGCCGCTCGCGCAGAGTTTCCACAATTTCGCGTTTTTGGCGCGCGTTCCGGTAGGCAACTTTCTGCGTTTCGTGTTTCCGGCGAAGGACCGCCAAACGCGCGTCGAGCGCTTGACGATAATTCAACCGCGCCGCATCACATGCAGCCTCGAATTGAATTTCCACGCCGGAGGAGCCCCTTGCTAAACGCTCGCGAAGGCTTTGCCGCGCCGCCTCGGACTCGCGAACCGCCGCGCTGATTTCATTTTGCACTTGCACCATGGCAGCGGCGATCTGCAGCAAACGCAACCGCTCGATCCGTTCGTAGCTCACTCGGAGCCGCAGCACAGGCTGCAGCGTAAATTGAAATGGCATCGTTAAGCGGGAATGGCCAGAAGCTGCGCTCGGGATTCTTCGAACGTGCACACATCGGACTTTTTCTGGCAGAGGAAACGGTTGATCGTGGGCATTACTTCCAGAGCTTTGTCGAGCGTGGCGTCCGTGCCCCTTTGGTAAGCGCCCACGCGGATTAGGTCTTCGGAAGCCGCGTAAGCAGCCATCAACTGCCGCACCCGTTGAATTTTGTTGAGCTGCTCCGGCGTGCACACGGCGTCGAGCAAGCGGCTGAGGCTATCGAGCACGGAAATTGGCGGATAGTGATTTCGCGCCGCCAATCGCCGGTCGAGAACGATGTGGCCGTCGAGCAGCGCGCGCACCGCGTCGACGAGCGGGTCCTGCTGATCGTCACCTTCCATCAGCAAGCTATAGAACGCGGTGATGCTGCCAGATCCGAAGTGCCCCGCGCGTTCCACGAGTTGCGCAAGTAGGGAAAAAACAGAAGGTGTGTAGGCTTTCGCCGTCGGCGGCTCGCCAGCAGCCAAGCCCACCTCGCGCTGCGCCATGGCAAAACGGGTAAGCGAATCGATCACCAACAGTACATGCCGCCCGCGCGCGGCAAAATATTCCGAGACGGCTGTCGCCACGAGCGCGGCGCGCAATCGCAGCAGCGGCGACTGATCTGAAGTGGCGACCACCACAACCGACCGCTTACGTCCTTCGGCCCCCAGCGCGTCCTCTAGGAAAGCTCGCACCTCGCGCCCTCGCTCACCCACTAGCGCGACGACCGTTAGGTCTGCCGAAGTGCCACGCGCCATCATTCCCACCAGCGTGCTCTTCCCTACTCCGCTGCCGCCAAAGATTCCAATGCGCTGGCCGCGCCCGCAGGAAAGCAATCCGTCGATCGCGCGAATGCCGCATGCCAAAGGCTCGTGAATTGGAGTGCGATCAAGCGGTTGCGGCGGCGAGCCATGCAGCGCGCGATAATCGGGAGCGCGATATCCGCCGAGCGAATCAAGCGGACGGCCCGTCGCGTCGATCACGCGCCCGAGAAGTTCGTCACCCACTGGAAGCACCGGATGAATTCCATGCGTGATCACCCGGTCGCCAAAGCGGATTCCTTCCGGGCGTTCGAGCGGCATCGATAGCACCGTGCGTCCGCGGAATCCAACCACTTCGCCTTGGCGCGATTGGCCGTCTGCGCCCACGATTTCGCAGCACTCGCCCACGGAACAGCACGGTCCCTCCGATTCAACCAGAAATCCGACAGCTTTGTTGATACGCCCAATGGAGTGCCAGACGGAAACCTGTTCGAGTCGGCGAAAAAATGGATCGAGGAGTGAAGCGGATTGCGTCATTTGGCCGTGGGCCTTTGCGCCAGTAGGTCGAAGAGCCCTTGCTCGATTTCCTTCAGGTGCGATTCGAGATTCAGCTCCGTCACTCCCATTTCCGTCTCGATCTGGCACTGATTCGGTTCGAGCGCTCCGTCTCCGGACAGTTCCGGTACGGCGCCCAATTCGCCAAGCGTCGCTAGGTATTCACGCCACGCATCGATTTGCGACGGGTGCACGCGCAAGCGGACATTTTGGCTTGCGGCTGTTTTCTCGAGTGCCACGCGAACCATCCCTGAGAGCAGCAGCGGATCGATTTGCGCCTCGCGCCGCAGCACTTTACGCGCAATCGCCAGCGCCAGGCTCACTACCTCCGCTTCCACACGGCGAAAGTACTCTTCGCGCTGTTGCGCGAACCTGCGCAGAGCTTCGGCGACAGCGTCACGCAGTTTTTCCGATTCGACGTCGGCTTCCGCGCGGGTCTTCGCGACGGCCTCTTGGAATCCGCGTTCCCACGCTTGCTTTTCGCGCGCGCGCATCTGATCTTCTGCTATACACGCGTTGGGCGCGGCCTGCACGGGCAGTACTGCGGCGCCCGAAGCGGTCAAGATCGCTATCGCGGCGGCCGGATCTTCGCGCGGCGGCTTCCATCCCGGCGCCGGATGGTAGACGAATGGCGCGGCTGGATCGGCGCCTCGTGTCTCAGACGATGTACGCTTCCTGCTGGTCATTATTCAGCACCAGTTTCCCTTCGGCTTCCAGGCTGCGCGCCGATTGCACGATCTCCTGCTGCGCTTGAACCACGGTCTGCGCGCGGACGGGACCCAGCGCTTCCATGTCTTCCTTCAGCATTTCCACGGCGCGCGACGACATGGTCTTGAAAATATGGTTCTTTAAATCTTCCGGAGCGCCTTTCAGCGACGTCGCCAGCGTTTTCTTATCGACGCTGGACAGCAAATCGCGAATCCCGTTTTCCGGCACGCTCAGCAGATCCTCGAACGTGAACATGCTGTTGCGAATATTGAGCGCCAGCTTGGCGTCTTCCGATTCCACGTTTTCGAGGATCGATTTGCTGACGGTGGGATCGATGCGATTCAGCATCTCCGCCGCGATTTTCACTCCGCCATAGGAACGCCGCACCTGATCGCCGAGCGATTCAACTTTGCGGTGCAGCACTTGCGAAATTTTCTGCGCCATCTCCGGAGAAAACGCCTGCATCTCCGCCAGCCGCTTCACCACGTGTCCGCGCAGCTTGTCCGGCAGCAGTACCAGCAGGGACGACGCCGTTTTCGTCCCCATGTGTGCCAGTACCATGGCGATCGTCTGCGGGTGCTCTGACTCCACGAACTTTACCAACTGCTGCGGATCGGTTTTTTGCAGCGAATCGAAAAGCTGCGTCGTTTCCTCGTGCGCCGCGACCACTTGTTCCAGCAAAGCCTTCGCCGCCGGCTCGCCGAATGCCTGCGTCAGCATCTTCGACGCAACCTCGATTCCGCCCGCGGCGATGGACTCCTGCGTGAGCGTCAACCGGTGAAATTCGGTGAGCACCTCGCTGGCGGTTTCCGGCGGCACGGACTGCAGCGACGCGATCTGCTTAGTAATCTGGTGCAGCTCGGTTTCGTTCAGATGACGGTAGATGGCTGTGGCCGCGTCCTCGCCCAAGAGGATCAGTAAAATCGCAGCCTTCTGCAGTCCCGAGACTTCCGCTTCGGACACAGGCATCAGTGATCCCTCTTCTGATTAATCCAGGTGCGCACCAACTGGCTCGCAGCCGCTGGTTCTTGTTTCACGCGGTCAGTCAAATGTTTCTTCATGCGCACCACGCGATCAACGTCCGAATTGCTCTGGCTTAGCTCCCGGTCCAGTTCGGACCCTCCAAACGCCGCGCTGCTCTCGATCAATCCTCCCGGCACGAGTTCGCCTCCACCGGCGCCAGCCAGCGCTGGAACGCCCGCGCGGCCGCCTTGGCGCAGGGCCTCGATCAACTGGTTCGTCACCGGGCGCAGTACCAACAAATACACCAGACCGAACAAGAGCAGCAGCACGACGTACCGCAGCAGCCAAATCCACTGCTCGATCAATATATGCACGCGCTGCACCATCGGCATCGGCGCAGGCGTTTCCACCGGTGGCGTAACGAATGGGACGTTCTCGACCGATAGCACGTCGCCGCGCGCCGCATCAAAGCCCACCGCCGCGCGCGCCAAGTCCTCGATCTGTTTCATTTCTTCCGGAGTTCGCTTGCGCCGCACCTCGTGCATCTGGCCGTTGGCATCTTTCTGCTGCTCGATCGCGTCGTCCACCAGCACGGCCGCGTCCACATTGTCGATTCGGCCCGGCGGGTCTATTGTGTGCCGCAGCGTTTTGCTCACTGCGTATGTTCGGCTGTCGCTGCGCTGACCTTCGGACTCGGATGCTACTGCCGTCATCGAATTTGCGGGATTCGGCTGCTCGGCCGGCTTTCGGTTGATCGCAGGAGCTTTGCCTGTCACGTTTGAGTTTTTGCTCGCGGCGGCCAGCGATTCTCCCGGTGCGCGAGGGACGTTGCTCGTCGTTCCCGGAATTCCTTCCGGCGGATGACCGCCGAAGTTTTCTTCCTGCACCTGCTCGGAAACGAGCACCGGATTCGTGGGATCGTACGTTTCCTGTGTCGTGTCGCCTGAACTCGAATCGTACGCCACCGTCACGCTAGCCTTAACGTGTCCTTGCCCCACCACTGGCGTCAACGTAGCCACCACTTTTTCCGCGAGTGCCGCCTCCATATCCATCGACGAGTCCATGCCGTGAATTCCGTCGTGCCCTTTGGCTACGATTGGCGTCATGCCATCGGCGCTGATCAGCGTAACGTTTTCCGGCGTGAGGCCATCCACCGCGCTGGCCACCAGGTGGGTAACGGCATTCACCTCCTGATCCGTCAATCCGCCGCTCCGCAGCTTCATCACTACGGCCGCTTTAGCCGGGCGCTCGCGGTCGGTAAAAATTGAATCGTGGGGCAGCACCAGATGCACGCGCACCGATTGCACATCTCCCAACGTTTGAATGGTACGTTCCAATTCTCCTTCGAGCGCTCGCTGGTAATCCACTTGCTCGGTGAAGTCGCTTTCCGTCCAATTTTGCTTATCGAAGATTTCAAACCCTAGCCGGCCGGTCTGCGGCAAGCCTTCACCCGCAAGTTCGAGCCGCGCTTTGTCGAGCTCGTCAGCGGGCACGCTTACGCTGCTTCCGTCAGGAGATATCTGATAAGAGATACTTTTAGAGGCTAGGCTCTGCACTACCGACTGCTCGTCCGAGGGCTGCAATCCCGCATACAGCGGCTTGAACGCGGCGGTTTGGCTGAGCCGCGCAAAAATACCAAGCACGATCAGAACGGCTGCCGCGCTCCCAGCCAGTAACAACTTCTGCCGCGAGGTCAATCCGCGCAGGAACGCCATCAATTGTTTTAGTAGCTTGTCCACTGTGCCTGGTTCGCCCGGCTGTTTCGATTCGGACAGTTCGGGAAAACCCTGCCGCGTGTGCTACTGGCTGCTCGCCAGGTTCCGTCGGCGCCGGTCGCGGCGGAATCTTGGCGAACGCCTTCTGAATTGTTTCCGCCGTCCCCGGTCCTCAGAACGGCATCTGCGAAATCGTCTGGTAAGCCTGAATGATTTTGTTGCGCACCTGCATCATCAATTGAAACGACAAATCCGCCTTTTCGACCGCAATCATCGCCGAGTGCACGTCCTGCCCGTTTCCCTGCAGCAAGTCCACTACCTGAGCCTGCGCGCTAGTCTGCATGTCAGCCACCTGGTTCATCATCCCGTCGAGCGTTTGCGTGAAATCCGGACCGTCGCCGGGACCGGTCATGCCGCTCGCGGGATTGCCGGCCGCTGCGCTGCCGGGTCCGTTCACCGGTGGCATGGACGTAAATCCTGGGATAGCGTTTGCCATCGTTCACCTCTTGCGCGAATGCACTTCGCGCGGGGCGATCACGCCAGAATCTCCAGTGCCGACGAGATCATGTTTTTCGTCGCCTGCACCGCTGAAATATTCGCCTGATACGATCGCGCTGCGCTCATTAAATTTACTTCCTCCTCGACGGGGTTGATGTCCGGCATCTCCACGTATCCCTGCGCATCCGCGTCCGGGTGTCCTGGCTCGTAGCGACGAATCGGCGGCGCGGCATCGGGCGCCACTCCGGCTACCTGCACCCCGCGCGCGCTGAAGTCCACCATCGAAGCTAGCTGCACACCAAACGGCATTCCCATCGGCCGCATCGCCGCAAACACCACATGCTCGCGCTGATAGGGCCCGCCTGCCGGGGTGCGCGTGGTTTCGGCGTTAGCCAGGTTACTAGCCACTACTTCGGCGCGCTCGCGTTCAGCCAGCAGCGCCGTGCCGCTGATGGTCATCACTCCGAAGAGGTTCATGATTCGTTCCCATCGTGAATCGCGCCCAGAATCCGGCGAAACTGCGCGCGGATCAGCTCGATCGCGGTCTTGTATTCAAGCTGCGTCTGAGCCAGCAGCATGCCTTCGCGATCCAGACTCACGTTGTTTCCGTCCGGCCGCTCGATCAGCCCGTAGACCGGCCGCACCACGGGCCGCAGCGGCCTGGAAAACTCGTCCGTGCTGGCCCACGCAAGCTCGCTCCGGAACGACACGTCCATCGTCTGGTATCCCGGCGTGTCGATGTTCGCCAGATTTGCCGACACCAGCGTTTCGCGAAATGACGCAAGATCGAGATAGCGTTCAAGAAATGGAACGTACGGCGTGTCAATTAAGCTCATGGCCTTCTCCCGCCAGAATGTTCGTCGCCGCACCGCCGGTACGCTGGTACGTCCGCGGGGGCAATCCGTATTCCCGGATTTTGTTGCGCATCGTGCGCGGACAAATGCCCAGAGCGCGGGCCGCCCGCGTGCGGTTTCCGCCCTCGGCTTTTAGGGTGGCGATCAATAACTGCCGTTCCATATCGCGCAGTGATCCCGCTGACTCTGCACGCAAGCCGTCAGTACACGCTGGCTTCGCATCGCGCGTTTCAACTGTCCTTGGCGACAGGGAATCGAAGAACTCCGGTCCCACTTCCCCGCCCGGATGCAATGCAATTGCCCGCCTCACCAGATTCTCCAGCTCGCGAACGTTCCCCGGCCAGTCGTGCGCCTCAAACTGCGCGATCAATTCAGGAGAAAAGTGCGGCACTTCGGCGCGCCCGTCTGCGGTGTATTTTCGGAGGAAATGCTCTACCAGCAGCGGCACGTCGCCGTGCCGTTCGCGCAGCGGCGGAATCGTGAAGGGAACCACGTTGAGCCGGTAAAAAAGATCGGCGCGAAATTTTCCTTCCTCAACCAACCGCTCCAGCGGCTGGTTCGTGGTGGCGATCACTCGCACGTCCACGCGCACTGTGCGCGTCTCGCCCAGCCTGTCCACTTCCCGCTCCTGCAAGACACGCAGCAATTTCGGCTGCAGCTGCAGCGGCATTTCGCCAATCTCATCGAGGAGCAGCGTTCCGGTATGCGCTAGTTCGAATTTTCCCGGCTTGCCGGTTACCGCGCCCGTGAACGCGCCGCGGGCGTATCCGAAAAGTTCACTCTCGAGAAGCGATTCCGGAAACGCCGCGCAGTTTACCGCCACTAACGCGCGGTTCCGGCGGTCGCTCGCCTGATGTATCAGCCGCGCCAGTAGCTCCTTCCCGGTGCCACTTTCGGCTGAGATCAGCACGTCCATATCCGTACGAGCGACCTGCCGTGCCCGCTCCAGCAACCCTTTCAGCGCCGGCGAATTCCCAACCAGCGCGCTTTCAGTGGTTTCCTTCGACGCCGGCGCAGAACGCGCCAGCACTCGCCGCGTCGCTTCCTTCAACTGCTCGAAACACACAGGTTTCACCAAATAGTCGCAAGCCCCTTCGCGCATCGCGCGCACCGCGTCCGGCACGGACCCGTAGGAAGTCAAAAACACAACACCCACTCGCGGCGCCACCTCGCGCATCCCACGCATCACCCCCAGCCCATCGCCATCGGGCATGCGCATGTCGCTAATCACCAGCGGACACGGAGCGCGCCGAAACTTTTCCAGTGCGTCGCGCGCGCCGTACGCCGTGGCCACGTCCCATCCATCACGGGCGAAATGCGCCTCTAAAGCCGTGCGCATCGGCGCTTCGTCATCGACCACCAAAACACGGCTCATGCTCTTCTCCCTACACTCAGGACTTCGCCCCGCAGCTGTCGGCCCGTTTGGGTCGCCACCACCACTCGTGGCACAACCACCGAGAATGTGGCGCCCTTGCCCAGCTCGCTCGATGCCGTGATCGTGCCATGATGCTGCTCCACCACCGTGCGGCATACCGAAAGCCCGATGCCCGGATTGCCCGGCTGTGTCGTGAAACCAGCCTCGAATATTTTTGCAAGATGTTCTGGAGCGATCCCGCGGCCAGTGTCTTCAAATGTGATGCACACCTCGTTGAGCCGGTCGAAATTCGCCCACTGAAGCCGGATCGAAAGCGTTCCTCCTACGGACATGGCGCGGAACGCATTGAGAGCTAGATTGAAAAACACTTGCTGCAAGCGGTGGGTGTCCGCCGGAATTTCCAATTCCCCGAGCGAGTTTTGCAGATCGATTCTCAACCCGGCTTGCCGCGCCAGCGGCCGCAAAAACTCGACGGACTCGCGCATCAGGCGGCCCAAATTCACGTCGCTCAATTGCACATCAGGCTGGCTATGAAACTGAAGGACGTTGTTGACCGTTGCAGAGAGCCCGCGAAGTCCCGCTTGAATGTGGTCCGTCCAACGCCGCAGATCGGGCTGCGTGGCGGCCGCGTCGGCCAAAAGCCCGGCGAACAGTTCCAGGCTGCCGAGAGGATTTCGAATTTCGTGGGCCAGCAGAGTGGCCATTTCCGCCAAAGATTCCTTGCGTCGTGCTGATTCGCGCCCAGCGGCTTGTTTTCGTTCTTCCGTCACATCGCGCAGTAGCAGCACCGATTCGCCGCTCGATCCTTCTCCATCGGCCTCGCCGAGCACAGCGCAAACGAGACCGACCATCCGCTCGCCGGAAGCCACCAGAATGGCGTATTCCCAGACAGTAGGCGTCGGCGATTGTCGGCACGAATCGAGAGCCTGCTGGACGATTTCCTGTGGTAGCGCCAGTTCGGTCGCGTCATCTGCTGGATGGCCGGGAGTAAGCGAAAGCAGCCGCCGCGCTTCGGGATTGGCCATGCGCACTTGGCCACCGCTCGTAACTACCAACACTCCGCATGGCAGGCTTTCCAGAATCTGGCCGAGATACTGGCGCATGCGCGCGTTTTCTTCCACGCTCGCCGCCAAGTCACGGTTGGTGCGCTCCAAATCGAAGCGCAGCCGCAGCACTTCGCCCTGCAGATCTGCGTAGGATTTTTGCAGCGAGTCGGCGGCATGGGTGAAATTCTGGAACGCGCGCTCGAGCGTCCTTCTCGCGGCGATTTTCTGTCGCGGCGTTCGGCGCGCTTGCTTTTCCCGGCGGACCGGGCGCTTCTGATTAGCGGATTCCGGCATGGCGCATAGACACATGCAAAATTGGTTCCACGCGGGCGCTGAGGACCTTAGAAATTTATAACGCTCAGGCGGGAGTCGCCGGCATGCTGAAGTCCTCGGCTCGAATCTGTTCGCGGCCCTCGGCCAACACAAAGGCCCGCTCGATCGAGTGCTGCAACTCGCGCACGTTACCTGGCCAACAATGCGCGCGGAGCAACCGCGTAGCTTCGAGGCTCAGTGTCTTTCGCGGCAGCCCGCTCTGCTGGCTCAACGTTTCCAGAAAGTGTTCCGCGAGCGGCAAGATGTCTTCCGGCCGATTCCGCAGAGGCGGCAGATTTAGCGGAAAAATCGACAGGCGGTAATACAGGTCTTCGCGAAATTGCTTTTCGCGGACGCGCTGCAACAAGTCGGCGTTCGTGGCAGCGATCAGCCGCGCATCCACGCGGAACAAGTCCGCGCTTCCCAGCCGCTGCACTTCACCTTCCTGCACGAATCGCAAAAGCTTCGCCTGCATGCTCAGCGGCAACTCGCCGACTTCGTCAAGCAATAGCGTTCCGCCGTGCGCCGCGTGGATGCGTCCCAGCCGAGATTGGAATGCGCCGGTGAACGCACCGCGCGTGAATCCAAAAAGCTCCGCCTCCAGCAAACTCTCGGGAATCGCCGCGCAATTGACCACCACGAACGGACCGCGGCTGCGGCGGCTGAGCGCGTGGATGCCGCGAGCCACCAGTTCTTTGCCCGTGCCGGTGGCGCCTACAATCAGTACCGCGGTGTTGCGCGGCGCGACCAAACGCGCCAACCGGCAGATTTGCTGCATCGTGCGGCTAGTCCCAATCATTTCCGGCAACGGCTCGCTTTGGGCGAATTCGTCTCCTTCGAACTGCCGCGCTTGCTCCGGCATATACGAGCAAACCGGCTCCGCGTCGCATGCGATCGCCGCGTCCGAGTCGCTTGTTTGCTGCGGTGTTGATTCTCGCGCCGGCTGCTCGGTCGCGGAACTTTGGGCGAGATCAAAGGTCAATTGCTCATTGGGCGATTCACGGTCGAGTACCACCACGTTGACCGCGGGATGCCGCGAGCGGATCGTATCCACCAGCTCATTGACGTCCAAATCATCGAGCCGCGGATCGAGTAGCAGCGTGCGAAAATCCCGCTCGCCGAGCTTAAGCAAGGCGTCCGCGCCACCCGCAGCTTCTTCCGCTCCGCACGCGGCCGGCGGAAGTGATTTCAGCACGTGCCTACGAAATTCCGCGCGCGGGCTGGCCACCAAAACTCGGCTGGCGCTTCTGCTTGCAACTGCTGGGCTGGCTGCTGACATTCAGTCCTCCTTAAACTAGGCGACAATTCCTGCGTCATTAATTCGAAGCGACTCGCACATTCTCGATGGGTGCCACAGGCGCGCTCGGCGCGATCGGAGAGCGCAGCTGATACCCGACGCCGCGGATCGTGTAAATCAGCTTATGATCGGACGGCGCGTCTATTTTTTTTCGAACGTAATTGATGTACACGTCCACCACGTTGGTCATGGTGTCGAAGTTCAGGTTCCAGACGTGCTCGATGATTTCCGCGCGGGTCACGCGCCGTCCGCTATTGCGCATTAAATATTCCAGCAGCGCGAATTCCTTGGGCGTTAGGTCGATCTTTTTTTGCGCGCGCTTCACGCAGTGCTCCACGCGATTTAATTCCAAGTCGTCCACGCGCAGCACTGCATCTGGAGCGCGTCCGCCGCGGCGCAGGAGGGCTCGCACGCGCGCCGACAATTCGGAAAACGCGAAGGGCTTCAGCAGCAGATCGTCCGCGCCAAGATCGAGCACCTGCGCACGTTCGTCCGGGCGAGCTTGATTGGCGAGGATCAGGATGGGCAAATCCTGGCAGTCAACGCGAATGGCCCGCAGCACGTCGAGACCTTCGGGCTGGGGAAAGTTCAGGTCAAGGATCGCGGCATCATACTTTTGCGCGAGCGCTCGGCGTGTGGCTTGCTCGGCGTCTACTGCGAGATCGACGGCGTAGTGCTCTGCGTTGAATCCGCGCTCGAGATATGTGCCGAGCGCCGGGTCGTTTTCCGCAACGAGTATAAGCATAAGAACTCCTGCGGAAGGGGGAAAGTGTGAGAGGTTCCCAAAGGGAATGCGAATTTAATGAAGATGCACGGGCGAGTCAAAAGAATTGTTAATCCTCGTGACAAAATGTGCGAGAAGTAAGAATTGTCAATTATGGGCGACGAAAAATGGCAGCATGCGAGAGAGGCTTGGACGCGAATGTGCCGGGTTGAAACAACACAGGCGCGTTCACGATACGTTTCCGGGCTTGGTCATTTTTTCCGCGCGGACAAGCTCGTCAAATTCCCGATCGGAGAGATATCCGAGATTATGATTGGCTTCGCGAAGGCTGGTGCGCTCGTGGTGCGCCTTCTTGGCCATCTCGGCAGCTTTGTCGTATCCAATTTTCGGAGCCAGGGCGGTAACGAGCATTAGAGTGTTCTTCACATACTGCTCAATGCGCTGCGTATCCACTTCCATGCCCTGAACGCAATGGTCGGTGAAAGAGCGACAGGCATCGGTGAGCAGGCGCACGGAATGCAAAAAGTTATAGATCATCACCGGCTTGAAGACATTCAGCTCGAAATTGCCCTGCGATCCGGCGAACCCGATGGCGGCGTCGTTGCCGAAAACCTGCACGGCGACCATGGTCATAGCCTCAGACTGTGTGGGATTCACTTTGCCGGGCATGATCGACGAGCCGGGCTCATTTTCGGGCAGAATCAGTTCGCCGAGACCGGCGCGCGGGCCGGAGGCAAGCCAGCGGACGTCGTTGGCGATCTTCATTAGAGATACGGCGAGAGTTTTCAGCGCGCCGCTGGCAAAGACGATTTCGTCGTGCGCGGAAAGCGCCGCGAATTTGTTTGGATGCGAGCGGAACGGCAATCCGGTGAGTTCCGCGATTTTTTTGGCGGCGCGCTCGGCAAATTCCGGGTGCGCGTTGAGGCCTGTCCCAACGGCGGTACCACCGATGGCGAGGTCGTAGAGACCCGAGAGCACTTCGCGCAAGCGCGCAACATCGCGTTCCAGCAGGCTGACCCAGCCCGACATTTCCTGGCCGACGGTGAGAGGCGTGGCGTCCATCAAATGCGTGCGGCCGATTTTTACGATATTCGCGAAAGTTTTGGCTTTGGCGTCGAGCGCGTCGCGCAGACGCTCGACGGAAGGGATCAGGGCCTCGGCGACACGCGAAGCGGCGGCAATGTGCATGGCCGTCGGAAACGTGTCGTTCGAGGACTGCGACATGTTGACGTCGTCATTGGGATGAATCGGCTTTTTGGTGCCCATCACGCCGCCGGCGATTTCGATGGCGCGATTGGAGATCACCTCGTTGGCGTTCATATTGGTTTGCGTGCCGCTGCCGGTTTGCCAAATGCGCAGGGGAAAATGCGCGTCGAGCTTTCCGGCGATCACTTCGTCGGCGGCTTGAATGATGAGCTTGGCTTTTTCGGGAGGAAGTTTGCCGAGATCCTGATTGACCATCGCTGCGGCTTTTTTCAGGATGCCGAAGGCGCGGATAAGCTCGGGCGGCATCACGTCGTTGCCAATGTGGAAATGGATCAGCGAGCGGGCCGTTTGCGCGCCGTAATAGCGGTCGGCGGGGACTTCGATTTTGCCCATACTGTCCGACTCGACCCGCGTAGGGATGGATTTCGATTCCGGCGGCGCTGGCGTGGCCACTAATTGGCTCCTAGGATTACGTTGGTCGGATTGCGGCGACTGCCGATAAGTTCGCGATTAGAAAAATGGAAGTTGCTGGGCTGGCAGGTACTTAGCTCGCGCTCTACTCGACACCGGTTCGCTATTAGCTTTCGCTTTGCGTTCGCTGATGTGCCTCGCCGAGACCAGCGGGCGCAATTGACTGGCGCGAGCCACAGGGACATACGATGGCGCGCCGGGTGGTTCGGCCGCGTTACTCTCCAAGTTGTCGCGCCCTGATTCAATTATCACACCCATTTGGCGGCTGCGGACGACTTGCGACAGCCCTGAGTTCCAGCCACAACATCGGAGAATTAGCGTGCGCCAATTTAGCCAGATATTCAAGGGTTTCAGCGCGAAGCAAGCAAGGGCTGCCGCGCGTCCCGGTGCCAGACACCGGGACGCAAAAGGCGCGAAAGACAGCGGCACTACGGTTAAATCTGAACCGGTGCGAGAGGCGGCGTGCGTATGGACTCCTTTTGGGCGGGCTTCCACCCCAAACCGGAAGGCCGCATTGGAATCTCGGCTGAGACCCCGCCCTTCCCGGCGAGAGAGACAGAGGGCGAAATGGGGGCTGCGAATTGCGCGTTTGGCATGCACCGGGACGTTCCGCCCTTGGTTGTGATCGAGCGTTTGTTTTCAGCGAGTTAGGCATGGCGAAGGTCGATTGACTGTTCCGCCCTTTGGATCGGTGATTAGTGACTCGTAATTGGTGATTCGTGCAGGCAAAAATCGACTGCATCGCGCGGGTGAACCAGCGCGAAAGGTAGGGCGCGGAGGTGAGCCTTTTCGGCGGGGTTAAAACCCCGGCTTTCCTGCAGCGGCGCGCTAGGGCGGGGGCGCGCGACGCTGGCGCAACTGCGCTGCTGGTCAAAATCATCGCGTGCTCTCACCTCTCCTCCGTCTTCGTCGATGCCTGCGCTCAGTCGCTTCGCGCAACCTGCTAAAAACGAGTAAGGGTAGCATGGGCGCGAAGTAGCGTCGAGGTTCAGACTGGCGGCAGTACCAGCTTTCCCGTTTTGGGAATCTAGTGGAGAGCGAAGTCGTTTCCACGAAGCGAAAATCCGCACCCTTCGCAAACACGCGAAGGATGCGGCATCCTCAGATGGTTTTACGCAGGCTATGTTGCTGACGTGTTGTGCTGAACTAGCACCAAACGGGCTGCGAGTACCCCGAACAAAGGCCCTGCCGCCCGCCTATATTGTCTGTTAACGCGGTCACCGGCTATACCTGTCTCCTCAACGGGCGCTTCGGAGGCTGATCTGATTCTTGTAGAGCGCCCACCAAAAGAGTTCGAGCAGCGCAATTCTGCTCTGCGTCATGAATCCATCAATCAAAATCCAATCCGGAGAATCCATAAGCTCATACACGCTGTGAGGATCGTATCGAACTAGAGAGCCGAGCCAGAACAGGACCGTGTAACTGACCAATAGCTGCGGCACCCGCAGGGGCCAGCCCCGTTGAAGCGAAATGGAATACTCCAGGTCAACGCCTTCGCCGTAGTGCGTTATCAAATTCAGGCGACGAATGTCATCCCGCAAAACGGAGAAGGGCGTTGCTCTGCCTCTCAGCTTTGCGGGAACAGCGGACTGAAATAGCCTGAGACGCTTATCGCCCGATCTGACTTCGGCGTAGCCAGCTCGCGTACTGCTGACCTGCGTGAGTAGATCGCGCGTAGATAGACCGGTATTTTTGATTCGATCGCGCGTCACGGAAAACCTTAGCCACACCTCGCTTGCTGAAGCATCGCGAACCGCCTCGATCTTTTCGAGATACGTCATTGCGCGGGGTCGACCGTAGATCGTACCAAACTCCACGCCGATCTCGGGGCAGACCGAGAACAACTTCAGGACAGAAAGCTTGGTCGGGTTGGGCGCAGGGCAACGTACATCCATCATCGTTTCCCATAGAAGGTGCCAAATTCCGCGGCCGCGAACCGTCACGGTATCTTTGGCAAGCCTAACCATATTCACCGGATCGGGCCGCCAACTGAGGCCGTGCGCGTAACACTCATGTCTTCGATGGAGGCGCGGATAGCGAATTTCGCAGAGCGCTTTCGCGAGGTTCAGGAATGAATAGTAATAAAATAGTGGCGCGGTGTTAGGCTTCGCGTTTACTGCCGCATCGTAGAACTCAGACGCTTGCTGAATGTACAGTCGTACGTTATTCGCAACAGCAGTTTGCGTACGCTTGTTGGAGATTCGATGTATGCTCCTCGCGTACCACTCCCCAGCCCTTCGAGAGCACCAGTGGCGAATTGAAGCCCATATGATTGTCTCGGCGCTGGCCAGCGTAAACTCGACGGTCCGTTCTGGATAAACGCAGAAGCCGATTGATTCTCCCTGCCGAGGGTCGGGAAGCGGCATGCGCGCATTGTACACCAGCGAAGGTCTGCGCGGCGTGGGGCGGGATTATTTCTGGCGCGTGTTGCGCTTTATTTCCGGCTCGTGTTGCGGCATCTTTCCCTTCCGGCCCATGCGCAGCACGAATTGATTGGCGGCTTAGCAAGTGAAGTAGCCGGTGATCGTCCGGATCTGCCGGGCTAGAGGACCCGGCGCTACGTTTAATTCCATCGGACCTACTGCGCGGAGGAATTGGCGTCGTGGAGGGTCCGGCTTCACCGCTTACCCGTTACTGCCCACTACTGATCGATCACACGCCGAAGGGCAGATTGCGCGCCCTGAGGGGCGGGGGGTATGGTGGCGCGCGGATGGCAGGATCGGGGGTGCGAGCATGAATCGGCGAAAGATGCTGTCGCCACTGGGGATTTCACCGGCGTTGCTGGCGGGCGCAAAGGTGGTGCAATTGCGCTGGTGGCCAAATTCATCGCGTCCTCGTTCCCCTCTCTTCCGCTTCGCCGACGCCTACGCTCAGTCGCTTCGCGCAAGCAACTAAAAACAGGCAACGGTAGCATGGGTATGAAGTAGCGTCGAGGTTCAAACTGGCGGCGGTACCAACTTTCCCGTTTTGGGAATCCAATGGGCAGAACCGAGCCGGTCCCGCGAAGCGAAAATCCGCACCCTTCGCACACACCGCGAAGGACGCGGCACCCTCCTGTGGTCTCACGCAGGTGCTGTTGCTGACGTGTTGCGCTGAATTAGCATCAAGCGGACTGCGAGCATCCGAACGAAGGCCCTGCCCCCGCCGAACCCTGAGATCAAGTGCGGCTGTTCCACCAATACTTGAAGCTAGCGGAAAGTATGAACTCGCAAACCGGCACTCCAAGAATCCATGGCAACACAGGCAAAAACTGGCATCGCCTTTGTGCCTGGGCTGCTGTGTTGACCTGAAGAAATCCTCCAACGATCGTGCCACATATACACCAATAAATGATTGCAGCCCCGTAAAAGGGCGACGGACGCGTGACAAAGACGAGCGCTACCACCGCAGTCACAATGATGGGCGACAGGACGAGCCAGGTGGTTCTATTCATCCAATTATCTGCCACACCATGGATATCGAAATGAACCGGAACATCTTGC
>JBOGNC010000006.1:0-15282 GCA_050747045.1 Candidatus Acidiferrales bacterium
CGAGTCCTTCTTCTCCCGTGCGAGCGTCGCTCACTTGATAATCGCGAGAGGTCAAGGTGGCCCGCATCGCTCGGCGAATCTGCGGATCATCATCGATTACCAGGATTCTGCCCGCACTCATTCGCCGGCGGTTCCAGCAATAGGGAGCGACACAAAAAACTCCGATCCTTTTCCCGCTGCGCTCGATACCCAGATCTCCTGGCCATGAGCGGACATGATTTCGCGAGCGATCGCCAAGCCCATTCCCGTCCCTTTCAGATTGTTCTCGCTTTTGCCTCGATAAAATTTGTCGAATATTCGCGATTGCTCTTGCTCCGGAATACCGGGGCCCTTATCGGCAACGGAGACGATCACCCGCGCGTCTTGTTGCTTGGCCGTAACAGAGACGGGAGTACTTGAAAGCGAGTATTTTAAGGCATTGTCCAAAAGGTGCGCGATCACCATTTGAATCAGGTCTGCATCCACGTGCACGGGCGGCAAGTCTTCCGCCACCAACACATTGATTTCTCGCTCATCCATGAGCGACCTCATCTGGCGAACCGACGCGGACACCAGCGAACTTACGAAATGTACTCCGCGATTAAGGCGGAATGTTCCGCCTTCCGTTCGCACCAGCTGTATCGCTTCGGTCACGAGTTTCGACAACCGGTCGGCACTTTCATCGGCAATGCTGACCAATTCGCGCTCTTCTTGCGAGAGGGCATGGGGCGAACCGGAAAGCAGGTCGGTCGTAACCGCTTTGATCGAGGTAAGCGGCGTTTTAAATTCGTGAGCGATGGCGTCCAGAAGCGTCGATTTCAGCTCCTCACTTTGTCTGGCGATTTCGGCTCGATTCATGGCTGCTTGTGACGACGCGCGCTCAAGGCCAATCGCCACGAGATTCAAAAGGGATTGAAGGGCGGCGTCTGAAAGCGACGAGCCCGCGATGGCCAAACTTCCGATGGGCTGCCCTCCCAAGCGAATCGGCGTGACGGACAATTTCTTCTTGTCGTCGCAGAAACTGGTAGATCGAAGCGCCACCTCCCGCAGCTTATCTTCAAGCTCGATACCGTCTTGTCCCGCAGCGCCGTAGACAGAGTTGTTCGCTCGGTCGTAAAGAGCCACCAGGGAAAAATCGAATGCCTGCGCGACGTAGTGAGCCACCTGATGAGCTATAGGCCGGTCCAAGTCTGCGAACAAAAGAGAACGGCTGAGCGAATAGAGCTTTTCCATTTCGTGTTGACGGTAGATGGTTTCCTGTGTTCGTCGTTTGGCACGCGCTGAAAGCTGGCTGGCAATTAACGATGTGGCAAGGAAGGCGAAAAGGGCCACCCAATTCTGGGGATTCTCGATCGTGAATGTGCCGGTCGGAGGAAGAAAGAAATAGTTAAAACACAGCATAGCGGAGATGGACGCCACCGTGGACTCCAGCAAGCCACCAACAGACGCAATCACGAGGACAGCAATCAGATAGGAAAGCCCGGCCGTCGTGGCGTTCACGTGCAAGTAGCCAAACAGGAGCAGCGTTACCGCTGCGACCGAGGCCAATGAAGCCAAAAGGCGGACGGCGAAAAACGCGGCATTTTTAGCGATTGGCCGAAAGACGTAACGCGATTCAAAAACCGCTGAGCTGGCCGTCGAAGGCATAACTCCCCTAACGCTCGGAGACCAGAAGCTGCTACGCAAAGCATACTCCAATAAGATCGGAAGCTATGTGGTTCTGTTGACATCCTCGCTACGACAATGAAATTCGACATAGTCGGTGGTTCGGGATTGTTTTTTGGTTACCGAGGCAGGAGGTGTAATGGCCGAAGTAGGATCCTGCCGTTTGCTCGCATCGCCCTGCAGGTCAGTCCGGCCGTGCCGCAACCGTTTCAGCAAACACCAATTCACGCAGCCGGAGTTGTTGGACGTCCTCTGCCTGGTGTTCTACGAGGACTGGCCCTTCGCGAAGCCGAAGCACGGCTCGGCGAGCATCGCGAACTTGCGCCAGACTCTGGGGTGTTCCAGCGAGCTCGATCTCACAACCCGGTATCACTTCCTGGAACGTGGACGATGTCAGCATCGGCCGCGCCGTGGGCGAGGCGGTGCGCCGCTTGCGCGGCACGGGCAAAAAAGAAGAGCCGGATGCGGTATTTTTTCTTAAGACACTGGTGGGCTAGGGGCGGCCTCGACCATCGGGGCGGCGCTAGAGAGCAAGCAAGGGCCTGCGTATTCGAGTTCGCTCAGTTGTGTGCGACGGTCCCAGCAAGCAGTTGCTTGATATCGTTCGCCCGAACGTAATTTGGATCGACCTTGAGTGTTTCTTCGAATTGTTCGCGAGCCAGCGCGCGATGGTTCTGTTTTTCATACGTGAGCCCGAGATGGTAGTGATAGGTAGGATTGTTCGGATCGCCTCTGATCGCTTGCCGGAAAGAATCGACAGAAGAGCTATAGACTCCTTCGTGGTAATACGCCCATCCGAGCGTATCGGCCGAATTGGGCAGGTTGGGTAAGCCGCGCCGTGCGGTCTGAGCCAAAGAGAGCGCCACATTCACGTCACCGTCGTGCTCGAGCATCAAGTACGCGAGGTTGTTTGCCGCGACTGGGTAGTTGGCCTGGATTTCGAGCGCCTGCCTATCTAAATCTTCTGCTTTTTGCCAGTCGCCCCGCGCTTCGTAGAGTTCTCCCAGCCCAACATAAAGGCGAACGTCCCGAGGGTTCGCCTTCAATCCCTGCTGATAAATGGCGATGGCATTATCTGTCGAGCCACGAGAAACGCTTAAGCTCGCGAGCATAAGAAATGCGGGTACATCGTGTCGATCGAGGTCAACGGATTTTTGCAACGCTGCCATAGCTTTGGCGGGATACTGGTTGCGCAGTTGGACCTGGCCCAGCAGCAAATAAAACACGCTGTTATTCGGAACACGAGCAATTTGATCCTCGACGAGTTGCAACGCCTGCGCCGGCTGCTTGCGTTCCAAGTCGATATTCACAAGCGCGCTAAGCGCATCGGCGGCGGCTGGATTGAGCGCCAACGCTTTTGCGTACAACGCCTGAGCTAGATCGAGATGCTTCTGCTGCGCGCGCAAATCGCCCATACGCGCGTAAGGTGCTGCGTCTTGAGGAGCCACTTCTATCGCCTTTTTGAGATCGGACTCAGCACCCTGCTCATCACCCTTTTGCAATAAGGCCCGTGCGTGGAACATGTAGCCTTCGGGCGAGCGCGGTTCGAGCGCGATCAGCCGTTCGCTGCTGTCGATCAAGAGTTGATCGTTGTCATTCCGCGCTGCGAGCGTGGCGAGTGCGCGTTCGGGCTCGACCACTGTCGGACTGAGCCGGGCGGCCTGCGACCATTCGAGTTGCGCTTGGCCCAGGTTCGAGGTTTCGGTGTACGCGACACCGAGTTGATAGTGAGCCAAAGCATTATCGGGTGCCACCTTGACCGCTGATTCGAGAATTGGGATGGCGTCGGCAGCTTTGCCTTGGCGTATTAGGATTTCGCCGTGCTGTACCTGCGCGCCTATATCGGAGGGTGAACTTTGCAACAGCACATCATTCAATTTCGCCGCCTCGTCCAGACGATTTTGCAGAATGAGTATCTGAGCGTAAGTTTTCGTAAGGGAATTGTCTTTGGGGTGCTCGGAGCGGAGCGAGGCGAATTCCGCAGCCGCTTTGTTCGTTTCACCTTGTGACAGATAAAAATCTCCTAGCAGGCGATACCCGGCCGGTACGTCTTTCAAGGCTTGCTTCGCTTCTCGCAGCACCTGTTCGGCCGCGTTGAAATTGCCTTGCGCAACGTAAAGCCCAGCTAATGCGGCACGTGGCAGAGGATCTTTGGCATCGAGTGAAATGGCCGCTTCAAACTGCTTTTCAGCATCCTGCCATCGCTTGCCGCTCTGCTCAAAACGCCCGTACGCTATTGCAATAGCAGCTGATTGGGGAGCGAGTTCCCGAGCCTTCTCGAAATTCTCTATTGCCGAAGTCGAATCGTGGTTCCTCTCTTCAAGAAGCGCCAATGTCAGGTACGTTTGTGCGCGGGTTGGGTCCATCTGGACCGCCTTCTGTGCTTCCCCGATTGCCTTCGGCAGATCCCCTGCTCCCGCATCCGCACTCGCGAGAAGGATTTGCGCCTCCGGATTGCTTGGCTTTGACTTCAAAACGATGGTCGCGTGGCTGCGGGCCTCTGGAAATCGCCGCGCCGCGAGAAGTAAACCTGCCAGATCGAGCTGCGCTTTGGGATTACCGGGATCGATTTGAACCGTACGGGCGAATTCCTGGTAGGCGCCCGACCAATTCCCCTCCTTGAGGTAGCACTGGGCCAACTGGTAGTGAGCCTCCGCAAACTGCGAATCGATCTGAATTGCATTCTGAAATTCAATCGCGGCCGAAGGGTACTTGCCGCGATTCAGGTACGCTTCACCTTTTTCCAAGTACTTTTTTTTCCGCACCCCGGGATTTGTTGAGCACCCGGCCAAAAAAGAAAAACAGAGGGCCGCTGAGATTATCAACGATGCTCTTCGCATGACTTTCCCCCGTGACGCCTGGATCTATTTGTTCTCAACCGGCTATCCGCAAAGCAAGCCTTCCGACGCCAAACCGGGCGAGCGCCAACCACCCGAGGATTCGAGCAATCGCATAACCTCGCGGATTAGCTACGGAGCAAAGGACGGGAATCTGATTACATAGTTCTTTTTCAACAACATACAAGGAGGGCAGGGATCTTAGGAATCACTGGTAACCTGCAATTTTCCCGTTCCAGCTGTATGCACGATGGCAGAAGTGTGGAACTAAGGGAAATTTTTTTGCCCAATGGTGGAATCTGGCCAGGCACATCGCTGGACTACAATAAACTAATCACCCTGAGCAAAGACCGCCGTTGCTGATAACATTGACCTTACGCCTCCAGCCTCCCGTGCGCTCAAACCGCTGTACGTGGCAGGCGCGTTGCACCATCAAAGTAGCCGGGCATAGGCGCGACCGTGCGCGGAGCATCAGAAGCGCATGGGGAAGGCGCTGTGAGGCCAATAGAGTTTCGTCAATGCATGCCCTTTCAGCACGTCTAATGTCTATCGGAAGCGCCACGTGGGTTGCGCCGGCGAGCCAGCCCATGCGGACGATTGAAAACGTCGTCGCCGAAATCGCGCGTACGAATATTCCCGTTCTGCTGATAGGCGAGAGCGGAACAGGCAAAGAAGTGCTTGCCAGAAGGATCCATGGTCTGTCACGTCAATCCGAGGGGCCGCTTGCCAAAATCACCTGCGCATCGATGGCGGCAGACCGATTCCTGTCAGACGTTTTTGAATACCTTCGTCCGACGGAAGGAGCCGGGTTGGCTGTTGCGTCAGGCACCGTGCTATTTGACGAGTTGGGCGACCTCGACGCCGCGTGCCAAGCGCGGCTGCTGCACGCACTGCCTGACGGTGGCGCGGTTCCCGCAGCCGAAGTGATCTCTTCGCGGGTCATGTCGTCGACCACGCGCGACCTGGAAGAAGAAACGCGCGCGGGCCGTTTCCGCAGCGAGTTGTTTTACCGTCTAAACGGAGTGTGCCTGCGGCTTCCGCCATTACGCGAGCGTCAGGAAGACATTCCGGCGCTCGTGGAGTTCCTGCTCGCGAAGCACGCGACCCAGTTCGGACTCCCGCAGCCTTCCATTCGGCAAGAATCGATGAAAGCGCTTACGGACCATTGCTGGCCGGGTAACATTCGCGAGCTCGAAAACGTCGCCCGCAAAATCGTTGCGCTTGGCGACGAGCGCCTGGCGATTTCAGAACTGCGCGCGGCGCGGCCTGTGGCGCAGAAGGTGGCGGCTGCTTCTCCTCGCCGCTATTCACTCAAGGCTGCGGCTCGGGCGGCATCGCGAGAGGCGGAACGCGAGCTGATCATGGAGGCGCTGGCGCGAACGCGCTGGAACCGCAAACGGGCCGCCCAGGAGCTGCAGATTAGCTACAAGTCGCTACTGTACAAGTTAAAACAAATCGGAATCGAGGAAACGAAGGCGATCTAAAAGGCGGGAGAATTGGAATGCAGAGAAATGCGAAGTGGATTATGGTTTTTGCGCTGTTTACGATGGTGCTGCCTGCCTGGGCGCGAAAATCGGCTAGTACGGATGGCGCGGGAAGATCCGCGAGCGCTCAGGCCGCCACGCCAAGTGAGCATACGCCAGCCACGCAAGATCCGAGCTACGTGATCGGCGCGCAAGATGTACTCGACATTGACGTTTGGAAGGAAAAAGAGCTGACTCGCGAAGTGGAGGTTCGTCCCGACGGCAAGATTTCGTTGCCGTTGCTGAACGATATCCAAGCCAGCGGCCTAACGCCGATGCAGCTCGCCGCGAATATCACGGACGGATTGAAGAAATTCATTACCGATCCACAAGTCACGGTCATCGTTACGCAGATCAAGAGCCAGCGTGTCTATATCCTTGGTGAGGTGACAAAACCTGGAGCGTATCCGCTACTGCCCGGAATGAACGTGTTGCAGGCGCTTTCAAGCGCCGGTGGGTTCACGATGTTCGCAAATGCGAAAAAGATTTATGTCCTGCGTCGGCAAGACGGAAAACAAACAAAATTCCATTTCAATTACAAGGATGTGCTTTCGGGAAAGCACACCGACCAGAATATCGTTTTGCGAGCGGGCGATCAGATTGTGGTTCCCTAAACATGGCGAAAAAGTTATTTCGAGAACGCCGGCTTGCTTTGCACTTCATCGCTGTGGTGTGTGCGTTAGCTCTTGTGGTCCCTAGTGCCGGAGCGCAGCAATCGCAAAGTGGCGAGGCGCAGAACAACCAGAACCAGGCAGCGGAACCGATCCCGGCCTATCATTCGCCGTTCGTAACTCCATCCGACGATCAGGAAGGCAACTCGCAGAGTCTGCAATCCGACACGCGGCCACTTTCGGGGGCGCAATATATTTCGACGGGAAATTTGACAACCAATCGAAGCTACTGGCAGCCGCACTTAGATTTTTCCGGAACGGCCGATTCCAATCCGCAAGAAGGCACGTCGAGCAGCGGCTGGGGAGCGTGGGGGTCTTTCCTAGCTGGCGTAGACATTCATCACACGGCTGGCACATCCGAAATGCTGCTGTCTTATACAGGCGGCGCAATGTATTCAGATGAAGCTTCTGTGCCCGACGGAACGGTGCAGAAGCTGGGGTTCGCAGAGAAAATTTCGCTTCGTCGATCGGTGCTGTCGTTTCTCGACCAGCTGAGTTATTTACCGCAGGCGAGTCTTGGTTTGGGAGGGGTGGGAGGCTTACCGTCGACAGGCGGCTCGGAGGATTTGGGACCCGGATTCGTAACAGATCAGTCCATTCTTAGTGGACAAGGGCAGAATCTCGAGAATTCGTCTGTTGTGCAGCTGGAAGCGTTCCTCACGCCGCGCAGTTCCGTTACCATCAGCGGTGGCTACTCACTATTGCATTTTTTCGATAGCAATTTGGTCGACTCCGGAAACATCACCGCCCGGGGTGGTTACAACTATCAGCTGACCCAGCACAATACGATGGCCTTGCAATACTCCTTTAACCAATTTAGCTACACGAATTTCAACCAGTCGATCGATACGCACGGGATACAGGGATCTTTCGGCCGTCGTGTTACAGGACGCCTAGCCCTCCAATTCGCAGCGGGGCCGGAACTAGCTTTGTTCTCTGGAGCAACCGCGTCGACCGGTGGCACTGGGGGCACGACTGGCGCATCCAACCCTTCGTCCGCACATGTTTACTGGTCGCTAAACTCAGCCATGAAGTATCAGTACCAGAGAACATCGCTGGGCCTGACATATTTACATGGCGTAGCCGAAGGATCGGGTGTGTTTCTGGGATCGCTCAACGACACCGTGACGGGAACTATGACGCGGCGCATGTCGCGAACTTTTTCTAGCGGGCTCTCCGCTGGATATGCGAGAAATTCGGCGCTGCAAAGCGCAGGAGGCCAGCTTTCCGGGCAAAATTACGACTATTGGTTTGCCGGAGCTAGTCTCGCTCGACCGTTTAGCGAGACATTGGCGCTCACACTCTCGTATCAGTTTCAGTACCAGACGTCGAATTCAACCTTTTGCATTGGCGGAACATGTGGAACGAGCGTGATACGTCATCTGATAACGGTTGGCTTCAGTTGGCACCAGCGGCCGCTGCTGTTCTAGGGGAGTCGACTGAGCATGTGCCCGGTAGTTTAGCAACACAAGTGGAAGCGAGGGCGGAATGAATCGGCGGGAATTGACTCCGGCAGATTACTTGGCGATGCTGCGGCGGCGGTGGGTACTAATCTTGGTGTTTACACTCGTTGGCCCTCCTCTGGCGTACGGCGTAGCCAGGATTTTGCCGGCGAAATACAAATCACAGACGCTCGTCTTGATTCAGCCGCCGACCGTCTCCCCGAAAGTAGTCGAGCCCGTGGACATGGTCGATATGGGGCAGCTCCTCGCAAGCTTGCAGCAACAAATTCTTAGCCGAACTAGGCTTGAACCCATTATTCGGGGGCTGAACCTCTTTCCCAAGGACATCAATCGCGCCTCGATGGATGAGCTAGTTGCGCGATTACAAAACGACATCGAAGTGACGCCGGTACAGCCAATGGCCGATACTAGCTCCCATGATCTGCCTGGCTTTTACGTGAACGTCACGATGGGTGATCCGCATATGGCGCAGTCAGTATGTAGTGCAGTAACTTCAATGTTCATTGCGGAAAGCACGAAGCTCCAAAATCAGCGCTCGGCGCAGACCACCGACTTTCTATCGCAGCAGTTAGCCGATGCCAAGACGGCCCTTAATGCGCAAGATGCAAAGCTTGCTGCTTTCAAGACTCGTTATATCGGTTCGCTGCCGGATCAGGAACAAACAAACCTCAATCTGCTGACGAACTTGACCACGCAGCTCGACGCCGCTACCCAGGGTCTATCACGCGCGGAGCAGGACAAAACCTTCGCCGAATCAATGCTCAACCAACAGCTGGCTGCATGGCAAGCATCGTCTCAGCCAGGCGGAAATCCTGATACCTTGCAAGAACAACTCGCCGCACTGCAACTGAAGCTCTCAGGCCTCCGGGCGCAGTACACCGACAAGTATCCGGACGTCATCAAAACCAAGGCGGACATCGTGGCCGTCAAGAAGCGAATTGCAGCAGGTGATGATTCCGAGCCAACGCCCAAACCCGCCAATAATCTGGTCGAGCCGCAACAGGTTACGCAATTACGGGCGCAGGTTCACGCGGCCGATCAAATGGTAGCGGGAAAAACCAAAGAACAGCAACAGATTAAGCAGCAGATTGCGCTTTACCAAAGCCGAGTGCAGGCCAGTCCGGTAGTCGAAGAGCAGTATAAAGAGCTCACCCGCGGTTATCAGACGGCGCTGGACGCGTACGACGATCTCCTGAAGAAACATGACGCTTCCGTGATGGCCCAGAACTTGGCGGACCAGCAGGAAGGCGAGCAATTCTATTTGCTCGATCCGGCGAACCTTCCCGATAAGCCGTCGTTTCCCAAGCGTCCGCTGTTCGCGTTGGGTGGGTTGGCCGGCGGGCTGGGGCTGGGAGTAGTCATGGGATTCATGTTGGAGATGCAGGACACTTCCATGCGCAACGAACGAGATGTCGAGTTTGTGTTGCACTTGCCCGTTCTCGCAATGATTCCGTCGGTGGAACCTGATTCAGGAAAGATCGCGGGCCCATTGCCTAGCACGAGAAAGCCCGCCGATTCTGGCTTGGGATTGCAAGCGAGGGCATAGGACCACTATGTATCAACGATTCTTTGGGCTTCGAGAAAGCCCCTTCAACGTCAATCCGGATCCACGTTATCTGTTTCTGACCCGGCAGATACAAGAGGCGCTCGCCAGCCTGACGTACGGCATTCAGAATCACAAGGGCTTCATCCTTCTTACCGGCGAAGTAGGGACCGGAAAGACGACGCTGCTCAACCGCCTTCTCGGCTGGCTGCGCGGACAGCGCGTTGCCACTGCGTATATCTTCAATTCGCGCCTGAGCGTGAACGATCTCTTCGACCTGATGCTGGCCGAGTTCGAAATCCCGTGCGAATCGCGGGAAAAGAGTCAAATCGTTTTGCGCCTGAACCAATGGCTTCTCGAGCGATACCGCTCCGGCGAGACGGCCGTCCTCATTGTCGATGAAGCACAGAATCTTTCCGCGGAAGTTCTCGAAGAAATCCGGCTGCTTACGAATCTGGAGACATCGACTGAAAAACTACTGCAGATTGTTCTGACTGGACAGCCGGAGCTCGAAGAGAAACTCAAGGCGCCCGCTGTGCGCCAGCTGCGGCAGCGAATCACACTCCGTTGTCGAACCGCTCCGCTCACACAGGAAGAAACCTTTGGCTACATCGCCGAGCGTCTGCGCATTGCAGGCGCAAATGGCGAACCGATTTTCTCGAAGGAAGCGATCGAAACCGTGCACTCCTATTCCTGTGGGATTCCTCGAGTCGTAAATCTCCTTTGCGAGCATTCCATGATCAATGCCTACGTCGATAGCGTGCGTCCGGTGCCCGCCCACCTTGTCGAAGAGGTTGCGAGGGAATTCCAGCTTGATGAAATCGCCCCCGTGGCTGGAGCGGCCTTATCAGCCGCGGTGCAAACGGCAAGTACTCAAGCGTTGCTGGAAAATCTCGATGAACTCCTCGGTCGTCTGCGCCACGTAAGTACCGCTCCGGCGCGTGAGAGAAAATCATGAGCCGAATCCACGATGCTCTCAAGAAAGCCGAGCAGGAGCGCAGCGCAGCGCAAATCGCGGAAACGGCAGCGACGGAAGCACCGCCGATCCCAAGGAGCAGCCCGATCGAAACTCCAATCGCCGTGGCGACGGACGAAGTCCGGGTTGGGGCTTCCGAGCCGCCATCGCTGTTCGCGTCGGACGGCTTCCTGCGCTTTGACGATCTCAGGGCACGCTGCGCCCACCCGCGTTGGCAGCTCGATCCCAATGCCAACGTGTTCAGAACTGGCACTTCAAGCTTGCGCGGCGCCGAGGAGTTTCGGACGCTCCGGTCGCGTCTGTATCAACTGCGCGCCAATCAACAAGTCCGGACTTTGTTAATCACGAGCGCAATACCCGCAGAGGGTAAGACGTTTGTCGCCAGTAACCTAGCCCACGCGATTGTTCGCCAACCCGACCGCCGCGTCCTCTTAATTGATGCAGATTTGCGATGCGCCCGATTACATCTGCCTTTCGGTGCGCCGTTTTCGCCAGGTCTGACGGACTACCTTCGCGGCGAAGCTGATGAAGTGGCTGTGATCCAACACGGCCAAGATGGCAATCTTTGCTTGATTGCCGGCGGAAATGAGGTCGCCAATCCGAGCGAATTGCTCTCGAACGGCAGGCTGAAAACTCTCCTTGATCGCGTTACGCCGGTCTTCGACTGGGTGATCTTCGACTCGGCACCATGTCTGCCAGTCGCTGATTCCACCATCTTGGCGGATTATTGCGACGCCGTTGTGCTCGTCGTGCGAGCGGGTGTGACTCCCTCAGACGCGGCGCAGCGCGCTCTGCAGGAACTCCAGTCCCGCAATATTGCCGGTGTCGTCCTGAATTCTGTGGAAGAGACGCTCACCTATGGTGCATATGACTATCAAACATATGGGTACATTAGGGAACCTGAACGGAAACCGGCTTGACGCTACCTACCGCGTGCGCGCCAACCCTCTACGACTAGCCCCATCGGCGTAGAATGAGTGCCTGCTGAAACTCGGCGCCGTGTTAATTCACTCAAGCCGCCCGCGCGATTTCCCAGAAGAACTCGGCGCCCTTCCGGTGTTCTCTAGCACTGTCGTGTCCGCCGCCACTGCTTCGGTCACGCGCACGCTAAGTGCTCCTGCGCATGCGCCGCCGCAAGCGTCTCTTGCAAAAGCGGCTCCAGCGCCTCGCCCCACACGCGATTGCGAAAATGCGTCATCCCCGAACGCTCCAGTGGAAACGCATGCTGAAAATATTCCACCCCCGAAAATATTGCATGTGCGAATCGCGTTCCCACCGCTCGCACACCACTTCGTCCCACAACCCGTCGATGTGCTTGAGCAAATGCAGTCCACCACAGCCGAGTCGGCGACCCCGGACGCCCCACTGCGCAGTAGTACGGCGCGAAATGCGCTTCCAGCCGCGCCCAATCGACCAAATCTCCTAGGTTGACGATGTTTTTCAGCTTCGAACGAAACAGATCGTCGGTCCCCCTGTCCTGCGCCTTGACCCTTGGCTTCATCCCTTCTCTCCAAAATAAAATTGCAACATTTCAGCGGTCTCCACGCCGAAACCTTTTGATTTCTCAATGCAAAAATGAACACAAATCACAATGAAAATCGCTGGTTTATTCGATTTTTAACCGGGACTCTCTAGCTGTTGCTGATCGGCCCCTCACAGTCGTTCGCTGGATTTCCGCGCGCCATTCAATCTTTAGCGGGCAGCACGGACCGACCGGCTCTGATTGAGCGGCGGCGGACGCTGGATCGGTCACTCGACGACGCCGGCCAGTTTGGAATAATCCACCGTAATGGCGGGCTCGTACCGGAAAACATGACCACGGCGGATCAATGGGCGTTCAAAGAAGCGCCATGAAATCTTCCCGATGCACCAAGTGAGGACACCGGCCGCGATTGTCGCCAGGAGTCCCGGCCACGTGGAAATACCCCAGCCGGACTTCACAACGACCGCATGGCATAGAACGTTGACCGCCAGGTGAATTATGTACATGCAGTAGGAAATTGCTCCAAGGCCGGTTAGGAAACGCCACCTGCAGAAGCCCGCCCACAATCCTTTGGGCGCCAGCATTGTCCACAGTAGGAGGTTCGCAAAGAATAAATCAACACACGAGTAGTCCCAGATGGCCAACGCACGGTATTGTGATGGGTCTTCTGGATGAGACAGAAAAACAGCCACGTAAAGAACGCCGAGAAACAGAGAAACGAAGGCAGCGTACAGCGCGTTGCGATGGTCGAGAATCCACGAAATGCAACGCGTGTCTCTCCATACTACTGCGAGCAAGACGCCAGCGGCCAACGCGTCCGCGCGGCAAACGGTCATGCGATACGTCGCCCCCCAATGGGCCGGGAAATAAAAGAGAATGACGAGCCGGGTGAGCGGTGCAAGAAACATGGTGGCAATAAGCAACAACACCAGCCTGCGCCGGGAAAGAAAACGGACCAGGAACGGAATCACAAGATAGAATTGCTCTTCAACTGCAAGAGACCACAACTGAGAGAGCCAAGGCGATTCCATCGTGGCATTCGTTTTCCAGGTGTTCTGAAGGTAGAGTGCGAACACGGGGCTATACACCCATCCGCCTCGAACGATTCCCATCTGATGAGCAACATGGACGCTCAATGCCGCTGAAAGCAAGAAATATATACCAATCCAAAGATAGTAGATGGGGAAGATCCGATAGACCCGGCGAAGGTAGAAAGTCTTGAAGTAACCCCTGGACTCTTTCGCGTCCAGCAGAATTCCTCCGATCAGGAATCCCGAAAGGACAAAAAACAAATCCACTCCCGCCCAACCAATGCGAAAAACCTTGTATACGATATTGGCGACGGGGTTGGATGTTTCTCCAAAAGGCGCGATGAAATGGAACAGGACGACCATAAGGACAGCAATCCCGCGTAGCCCGTCCAATTCGGCAATGCGAGTCTTCCCGGTCCTACCTGCCTTGAGAACCGGCTCCTGAATCGTCGCCGATGGTGTCGCGTTCGTCAATTGCATTCGCCGAGGAAAGTATGTTCGAGCGACCGAGTGATGACTCACCAAATGTCAGTACTGCTTGTGGAAGATTAAACCGTTGCACCGCTGCGTTCCGAAGATGGATGGATAGGGAAAAGATTTGCGCCGACCAGTGCCTTGGTGAGCTGCACCGGTTGAAAAACGATGCTGGGCCACATGAAAACCTCATTGGTGCAATAGCACTGCTTGCCTTTTATCTGCTGGCGAAGCAGCTTGGCTTCCGGCGAGTCCCAGATTTCCCAAAAACTCTTTCGACGGAGGTTCCCGAGCGGCGGGTGCGTTTCACATACACTCACGTCGCCGTTCGCATAGATTACGCCGGACAAAACTCCCGCTTTGCAAGGCACGTACTGCGTGCCTGCCTCGATTGTTTTTACTTTTGCCCATTGCAACATTGGCTCAACAACTGAACCAAATCGTTTTTCCTCGCGGTCCCTCCAAACTTCAGCTACGTGCTCATAAAGCTTCTTGTACTGGTCCAAAGCAGGCCCGGTCAAAGACGGATTTTTTCGGTCGCCGCGAATAATGGCGAGATTGTGATGTTCGATGGCCGGGCAGGAGTCGTGCAAGTATTCGGTCAGCTTCCATATCTCGCCCATATTCTCGCCCATCGCGACGGTGTTTGAGTGTATCCGCAGCCGAGAATCCTCCTTTTGAAGCGACGCCAGCATTTCGTACGTTTCCATGGCCCTCTGAAACGACTTCGGATTCCCCCGAAATCGATTATGGTATTCGGGCATTCCATCCAGTGAAATTTCGCAGACGAACCGCTGCAGGGTTTTCGACTGTAGCACCCGGCGAACCTGCTTCTCCGTACGGTCGGTGAAATAACCGTTGGTCGGTACATAGATCTGCTTGGCCCCATTGTTCTCTGTAAATAACCGGCAGATGTCGGCGAATTCTGGCCGAATGAACGGTTCGCCCCCCGAGAGGTTCAGGATTTCAAACTTCCCCAGATCGAGTGAGAGGCGCTTGAACTCTTCAAAGGTCAAGTCGTCACGCTGGTTGAGATTTCTCCAGTAGAAACAGTGCTCACAGGTGAGATTGCAAATAGAATTGATGAAGACAATTAGAAACGGCGGAGTTTGGCGCTCGTGATGGGTCGCTGCCCTGGCGGAAAGCCGGGTGTGTCGAACAAGGCGGGAAATAAGGGATGAGGCCATGCACTATTCGCTTGACGAAGTCGAAACTTGTAGGACGTTTCGACAGGACCTCCATCTGATCTGGAGCAATTGCAAAGCCAAAACCATCCGTAACATTTATATCCACGCCAGAACCTAAGCACATCAATCTATGTGGCTTAAGAGCAGACTAGACCCCAGACGACGGCCCCCAAGCCGCACCTTCCGCAACGCGTGCGAAAAGCATTTCCACTGACCTCACTCTGTGGTATCCCGGGGCGACCGTATTCCGAACGTCATTGCCTACCCTTTGCATGTTATCGACATTCAGGGATATTACTTAGTTCGTGAGTCCGGTGGCGGAAGTAAAGAAGGCGGCCGGGTTGTTCTGGTTGTTATAGCTGGTGGCCACCCAGTCCGGTGACAGCACCACCCCTTTCGCCCATACCCGAATCTCATCCAGCGCATCGCTCGATACGCCGCTTCCCCCCT